>URII01000003.1 GCA_900547825.1 uncultured Porphyromonadaceae bacterium | reverse complement strand
ACCGCTCACCTCGACACTGCCAGTGTCGCGCTCTAGCCAGATGAGCTAATACCCCATTGGTGATTTTGCGTTGCAAAGGTAATGTAAAAATTCCGTAATTGCAAGTATTATAGAGTGATATTTTATGTGAAATATCACTCATTGGGTGTATTGGTATGAAAACCAGATTGTTACCACTTCTATCCGGTGCTTTCAAGGCCGAGTCGGCGCGTGGCGAGGCGCCATGCCCGCTTTCCGAGCGAAAGGAGTTTGTCGCCATTGGCGGTGTTTTCTATCACGCTCTTCGCCTCGATTATAACCTGTGCGAGGCTTCCGAGAGATGTCAGCCACGGAAATGGAGGAAACATCGCGTGGCCGTGGCTCCGGAAATAGATTGTGGCCGCAGCGGCCACTGTGTCGACTATGCTCAGCAGCACAAGGAGAGTGAGGTAGCTGCCGAGTTTGCTTACGCTGCGCCGCAATCCGCGCGACGATGTCCTTACGCCTCTGCGCCGGGCGTTGCGCAGCCCGCTCCACAAGTCGATTATTACAGCCATGGTCACCATGGCATATTCGCCTACACCCACCACAGCCATCCACGCTATCTGTGAGGCCGTGTTGCCCGTTCCCGTAATTATTTCCGCCATCATCATGCCACAAAGTTACGCCACCCCTCATCCCCTCCCGTGCGAAAACATCCTCCTCTTCCCGCCGGAATAGTAATATACAAATTATTATGCGCGGGGTGTCATTTGCCGTACAGGCGGTGGAGGCGGCGCCATAGCTTGAAGCGGCGCACGAGGTTGAGCGGTTTGCGGCGCGGGGCGCCTCCGGTGGCTATGAAATCGTCGATGGCGTCAAGCACACGGGCGGAGTTTAGTCCGTCGCGGTGGGCTTCGTGATAAAGGGCGTGGCGGTGGATATTCTCCATCAGTTCGGGGGGACGCGACAAGGCCCGCTCCAAGGCTTCGCCGGCCAACGAAGCTTCGGGTATGTCGATCAGTTCGGGCCCGGGGTTGGTGTTGCGCACTGTCACCACCGGTTTGTCGGCTATCATATATTCCACGATTATCGATGAGCTATCACACAGCAGTGCGTCAGTCTCGGCCAAAGCCGTGGCGGTGTCGATCTGCCGGCGGAACTCCACATTTCCGTGCCTCCGCGCCAGATCCTCATATTGCGCTATCAGCGCCGGATCGTTGAGCTTGGGGTGGAGGGTGACTATCCAGTCCCAGGGCTTCTTTGAAGCAAGCCGGTCAATCACCGCAGGCATTTCATAGGCCGAAGTTATGGAGCGGGTGAATGTGGTGGCATAAAGGATTTTCGGGCGCCGGCGTTCAGGCAGGTCCGAATTCTCCATCACTTTTACGAAGCTGTCTACTTTGGGCCAGCCGGTCTCATAGACCTGGAAATAGCCTTTCTTTTCGGCAAGACGCCGGAAATGGGGGGTCGACGACGGCCCTTGGGTGCAGTATATGTCGAACCATCCACGAATGTCGAAATGACTGTTGGGATTGTTGGGGCGCTTGCGGATAGGGTAGCCGTGAAACAGCTCCACCTTTACCCCCGGAATGCCGGGATACACCCAATTGCCGGGAACGAGCACTGCCACGGGATCGTATTCCCGCGCTTCGGCGGGAGAGGCGAGGCGTTTGTCGTCAGGCAGAAGCATGTCGGGGCACCCCGGTTCGACGAGCCATGCCACTTCATGGCCCCGGCGCTTGATCTCGTCGGCAACAGGCCGCGCTACGGAATAGCCGTAGGCCACGGCTATGAATATTACATATCTTCGTGACATGGCGGAATACCCTTTACCTTTATATACAGGCGCAAAGGTACACAATTTTTCGCAACAGGCCGCGTTAATAGTAATGATGAAAGCATTGAAAGCATACCTTCGATATATACTGCCGCTGATGGCCACCGTTGTGGCGGTCAACGCCGCCGCGGCTGTGAATTTTCACGGCAAGGTGACGGATGCGGAGAACAAGCCGGTGGAATTTGTCACTGTGAAAGTGGCCGGTTCGGCTCTCGGCACACAGACCAATCTTGAGGGCGATTACCGCCTGTCATGCCCTGAGAATGACACGATCAAGATAGTGTTTACATGTATCGGCTACCGGGAGGAATCGCGCACGCTGATCAATGCCACGGGGGATATTACTCTCAACATGCGCATGGTCGAGAATGCCAAGGTGCTCTCGGATGTGGATGTTACGGCTATCCGCGTACAGTCGGGTCAGATGCAGACCATCGATGCTTCGTCCTACCGTTCGGCTCCTGATGCCACTGGTGGCAGCGTGGAGTCGGTGATAACCACATTGGCGGGAGTGTCGTCGTCCAACGAAATGTCATCGCAATACTCGGTGCGTGGCGGCACATACGATGAGAACTCCGTATATATCAACGGTATAGAGGTCTACCGCCCGTTGCTTATCAGTTCGGGCCAGCAGGAGGGCCTGTCGATAATCAACCCCGACATGGTGGGTTCGGTGTCGTTCTCCACCGGCGGTTTCCCGGCGGAGTATGCCGACAAGATGTCGTCAGTGCTTGATATCACCTACCGCGAGCCGGAAGCGTTCGAAGGCTCCGTATCGGCGAGCCTCATGGGTGCGAGCCTTGCGATAGGGCAGAGCACCAAACGGTTCTCGCAGCTTCACGGGTTGCGTTACAAGCGCAACACGTCGCTCCTCAACTCCATGGAGACAAAAGGGGAATATGATCCAACATTCTTCGATTACCAGACTAATCTTATTTTCAAGCTCAACCCGAAATGGAAGGTGTCGTTTCTCGGCAATATCTCCATCAACAATTATAAGTTTACGCCTCAGACACGGGAGACGAGTTTCGGAACATCCACTGACGCGAAACAGTTCAAGGTTTATTTCGACGGCGGCGAGAAGGACCGTTTCGAAACATGGTTCGGAGCCCTTCAACTCGGATTCAAGCCGAGTAAAGTTACGGAATGGAACCTGCTTGCCTCGGGTTATCTCACAAATGAACTTGTGGCCTATGACATATCCGGCGAGTATTGGCTTGATCAGGCCGGTACGTCGGGTTCCGACGCCATAGGAGGCGAGCTTGGCGTGGGCCGTTATCACGAACATGCGCGCGACCGCCTGCGTGCATCCGTCATGTCGATAGGGCTTAAAGGGAGCACTATCGTCAAGGGTAGCCATAATCTGGCCTATGGCGTGACATTCAACCACGAAAGCGTGATGGAGCGTGCCCGCGACTGGGAGCTCCGTGATTCGGCAGGTTACTCCTTGCCATCGACCGGCGACGCTGTGAGGGTGATATATAACCTGCGCTCACATCAGGATATGTCGTCCAACCGTTTCTCGGCATTCGTACAGGACACCTGGCGTATACCCACCAAGGCAGGCTATCTGTCGGTGAACGGCGGCATACGCATGAGCTATTGGGACTTCAACCGCGAGTTTCTTTTCTCGCCGCGTGCCAGTGTGGGGTTTGTGCCCGACAGCAAGCCTGACCTCACATTCCGTTTCGCCACCGGCCTCTATTACCAGTCACCTTTCTACAAGGAGTTGCGGCGGGTGGTGACCGATGAGCTCGGCAACCGTACCGTTGAGCTTAATTCCGATATCAAGTCGCAGCGGTCGTGGCAGTTTATTTTTGCCACGGACTATACATTCCGCATGTTCAACCGCCCGTTCAAACTCTCTGGTGAGGTATATTATAAGGCGCTGTCGGATCTCATTCCCTATGAGCTTGACAACCTTAAGATTGTGTATGAGGGCGAGAACACCTCAAGCGGTTATGCCATGGGCTTGGACGCCAAGCTTTTCGGCCAGTTTGTGCCCGGAAGCGACAGCTGGCTGAGTTTCTCGCTCATGAAAACGCAGGAAACCATCAACGGTGTCAAGGTGCCGCGTCCGAGCGACCGCCGTTATTCCGTGGCACTGTATTTTACTGATTATTTCCCCAAGTTCCCCAAACTGAAATTCTCGCTCAAAGGAATTTTCTCCGACGGATTGCCTACCATTGCTCCGCATTCGTCGCGCGACAAGGGTTATTTCCGCACACCGGCCTACAAACGTGTGGATGTGGGCCTGAGTTACGCGTTGCTCTCGCCTCTTGCCGAGGGTGAGGCCAAGAGCGGGATGCACAAATATTTCAAGAGTATATGGCTCGGGGTGGATGTGTTCAATCTGTTTGATATATCCAATGTGAGCGGATACTATTGGGTTACCGATGTGAATGACATACAGTATGCCGTGCCCAACTATCTTACCGCACGACAGTTCAATGTGCGGCTCACAGTGGACTTCTGATAGGGTAAGAGGCGCCTTGTTGAGAGGTTTACCGTGTTTATCTTTTCTTAGTCTTGGCTACTTGGGTGCGTTTTGCGTTGTTACTTCCGGTTGTGCCTGACGATTTGTAGGAGGATGAGGCCGACGAGGTGCCGGGACGTGTGTAACCGTCTTTACGGGCCTTTTCACTCATACGTTTGATGCGTTTTGCCGTGTCGGGATGCGATGAAAACAGTTGCATCATAGGCCCTTGGGCGCCGCTGCTTTCAAGTTGCTGCATTTTTTCAAACGCCATGGCCATTGCCCAGGGATTCTTGCCGTTCTTTTTCAGGAACTTGTAGCCGTAATCGTCGGCGGCCTCCTCGGCTTTGCGTGAATACTTGGCGCCTACCATAGCCTCGCCGATGTCGCCGAGCGATGATTTCGACAGGCGCGCTATGCTGCCTCCGAGCGATGTAAGTCCGTCGCGGGCGGCAGCTGTGAGCAGCGCTTTCTTGAACTGGTTTTTGGTGTCCTTGTGGGCCACATGGCCTATTTCATGGCCTATGACTCCGAGCACTTCATCGTCGTTCATCAAATCCATAAGGCCGGTGTAGACGCGTACGTTGCCGTCGGCACAGGCAAACGCATTGATCTCGTTCACCTTGTAGACCTTGAACTTGAGCGGAATTCCGTCTACATCATTAAGCCCGGCAGTGAGTTTGCGCAGCCTCACCGCGTATGGGTTGCTGCCTGTCAGCACGGTGTTCTGCTGGTCGAGCTGTATCACATACTGGCCCACATACTGCATTATTTCCTGATCGGAAATCGACATGGACTGCACTACTTTCATGCCGCCGGACAAGAGGCTCATCCAGTCGAACGCCTGAGCCGGCACACTTCCGCATATGGCCGTTGAAATGGCGGCTGCGGATAGGATTCTGACGATTTTTTTCATAATTCAGATAAAGGGAAATGGTGAGGAGAGAGGATGGGATTATTTCTTGGTTATGCCGTCGCGGCGCAGCATGGCGTCGATAGTCGGTTCCTGACCGCGGAAACGGCGGTAGAGCTTGGCTGGATGTTCGGTGCCTCCCCGCTCAAGTATATTCTCGCGGAACGACTTGGCGGTGGCAGGATCGAATATGCCACGTTCTTCAAACAGCGCGAACGCGTCGGCGTCAAGCATCTCGGCCCATTTGTAGCTGTAATAGCCGGCGGCATAACCGCCTGAGAATATGTGGCTGAACTGCGGCGACATGAGAGTGCCTTCCACCGGAGCGAACATCTCTACCGGTTTGCCGGCATTGATCTCCAGCCCTACTGCATCGGCCACTGGTTCAAGAGCATCATGCCAGGCCATGTCTATGAACCCGAAATTGAGCTGACGCAGGCAGGCATAAGCGGCGCCGAACTGCGAGGATGCTATCAGCGCGTCCACAAGGTTCTGCGGTATGGGTTCGCCTGTCTGATAGTGGCGTGCGAAGCCGTCGAGGAATTCACGCTGCGTGAGGTAATTTTCATTGAACTGGCTCGGAAGCTCCACAAAGTCGCGGTAAACATTGGTTCCTGACATTGACGCATAGCGTGTGGCGGCAAGCATTCCGTGAATCGAATGTCCGAATTCGTGTAGGAATGTCTCTACCTCGTAGGGTGTGAGAAGGGCGGGTTTTGACTCGGTGGGTTTTGTAAAGTTCATCACAATGGTGACATGGGGGCGCGACGGCTTGCCGTCCTCCTCAATCCATTCCTCCTTGAAGTTGGTCATCCATGCGCCGGGACGTTTGGAGTCGCGGGGGAAGAAGTCGGTGTAGAGCACACCGAGATATGAGCCGTCGGCATCGGTTACCTCATAGGCGGTTACATCGGGGTGATATACCTCTATGTCATCACGTTTTGTGAATTTTATGCCGTAAAGTTTCTCAGCCAGTCCGAATACTCCGGCTATCACATTGTTAAGTTCGAAGTAAGGACGCAATGCCTCCTCGTCGAAAGCATAGCGTTCGGCGCGCAGCTTGTTGCTGTAATAGCTATAATCCCAAGGCATAAGCTTAACGTCGTGGCCCTCTTTAGATGATGCAAATGCGGCAAGTTCGGCAAATTCGCGCTGTTGGGCCGGACGGTAGGCTTCGGCAAGCTCGTTGAGAAGCTTATACACGTTGGCCGGCTTTTCAGCCATGGTGTTCTCAAGCTGATACTCGGCGAATGTCTTATGCCCGAGGAGGTTGGCTATGCGGCGGCGCACATCGGCTATACGTTTCATGATCTCCATGTTGGAGTAGTCACCTTTCATGTTGCGGCCCATATAGAGGCGGTACATCTTTTCACGCAGATCCCGGCGGTCGGAATATTTCATGAACGCCATATAAGTGGGCTGTGCAAGTGTGAACAGATATTCTCCCTCGCGGCCTTTCTCTTTGGCTGCCAGTGCTGCCGCCTCAACGGAACTTTCGGGGAGCCCGGCGAGATCCTCTGCTTTCAGCCATATTTCGTATGTGTTGAGTTCTTTAAGCACATTTTGTCCGAATACGGTGGTAAGCTCGCTAAGCTCGGCGTTGAGTTTTTTGTATTCCTCACGTGCCGGGCCTTCAAGCAATGCTCCGTTGCGGGCAAACGAGTCGTATGTTTTCTGGAGAAGCATCGAATCCTCTGCTGAAAGCTGGAATTTGGCGCGGTTGTCATACACCTGCTTTACCCGTTTCCAAAGTTCCTCGTTGAGATTGATGGAGGTTGAATAGTCGCTAAGCTTAGGTGTGATGCGCATGGCAATCTCGTTCATCTCATCGGAGTTGAGGGCTTCGAGAAGGGGGAAGAACACTCCGAGGGCGCGATCCAGGTCTTTGCCGGAATTTTCGAGAGCCACTATGGTGTTTTCGAAATCAGGCATGGAGCGCTGACGGGTTATTGCATCCACTTCCTGCAAGCCTACGGTTATGCCGCGTTCTATGGCTTCCTCCATAAGGGCGGGAGTTATGGAATTGAAGGGAACAGTGCCGTGCACTGTAGTGAAGTTCTGAAATAATGGGTTCTGTGATTGTGCCATAAATGTAGTCAGGATTATGAGCGCGAAGATTAACCGTTTCATTGGTGTATTAACAATTTAATAGTGTTATTTTCTGATGGTAAGGGCAAATATAGTCTTTTTTCACAAACTATGCAAACGGGGGCCGTCCCTCTTGTGTAGGACGGCCCCCGCGGTTATACGGATAAGGCGTCAGCCTTGATGTTCAGAACGATTAGACACCCTGAAGCTTGAAGTTGATGGGAAGTGTGTACCACACGTTCACTGCATGGCCGTTCATCTTGCCGGGAGTGAATTTGGGCAGCGACTTCACAACTCGCACAGCCTCCTTGTCGAGGTCGGGATCCTTGGAGCGAACCACTTTCACCTGGCCTACCGATCCGGTCTTGGTAACTACGAACTGTACTACCACGCGGCCCTGGATGTTGTTCTCCTGAGCCATGGCCGGGTAGCGGATATGCTCTGCCACGTATTTGAGCAGGGCTGCTTCGCCACCGGGGAATACCGGGTTCTGTTCCACCACGTCGAAGACTTTGTTGTCGTCTACGGGTTCGGGTTTCACTTCTTCCACAACCACTTCGTCCTTATGGGTACGGACCACATTGAGGTCGTCAGTACCTTTGTCGAAGTCAGTGTTGCCCACAGCTGTGGTGCTCTCCTGAATTTCATCCTGGCTCTTGATCTCTTCGCGCACTTCATTGTCGGCGGTGATCTTAAGCTCGGTTGCTTTCATGGTGTTGAGCACTTCTTCGGGCACTACTTCGGGCTGTTTCTCTTCAACACGCTGGGGTTCTTCCTCCTGCTGCTCTTCCTCTTCCACCTGGTCAGTGGCCATTTCCACCATGGCCTGTTCGTTGGTGTCTTCAGGACGGGCCTCGACACTCTTGATAACGGTGTTGACGAGGAACGCAACGAGGAAAAGTGCGGCGATTACAATGACGATCACGATCATGGCGCGGTTGTGACGGGAGTCGCTTCCGCTACGCATTTCGTATGCGCCATATTCCTTGTTTTTGCCTTCAAAAATAAGGTCACGCCATTCTTTCGATGAAAGATCTACATCTTTTGCCATATGTATAGGTTTCTTTTAGGTCAGTTAATATATATCTGTCATCGGAAATCACTTCGGGTTCTTGGCTAAGAAGTCGAGTATCAGCGCCGAGTCAACTTTGTTGATGTTGTCGATCTGATAACGCGATATCTGGTTGATCTGCATTTCGTCGAGAGCGCCGATCAGGCTTTCCCATGATGCTTCGGGAGTGGCCTTGATAATCACTACAGGGCGGGTGAGCAGGGAGTCGTTGCGGATCTCCTTTGCCTTGGCCTGGTAGATAGAGTCGTTCTTGTCCTTGTTGGGCGAGAACTCCTTGTTGCGCCATTTCTCTTTGAGTGCGTCGATCTTTTCAAGTACCTGCTTGTTGCGGTCGTGGAGTACGCGACGGATGCCGCGCTGGGCTGTACCTTCATTACCGAGGAAAGTCTCTTTCTTAAGGTTGTTCTCGTCGAGCATACCGTCGTGGTTCTCGTCGGCTACCTTGGCCTGACCTTCGTAGTAATAAACGATATTCATGGGGCGGCCATTCTCATCCTTGCGGATGTTGCCGTCCTTGTCACGTTCGGTGGCAAGGATTATGGTTATGGCCTCCGATTCTTTAGCCTGGTTCATCTGAGAGTCTTCGACCTTTTCGTTTGATGGCAACGCTATCTTGAGGGTCTGCGACTTGATCATAGTGGTACAGAGCATAAAGAACGTGATCAGAAGCATGTTCATGTCCACCATGGGGGTGAAGTCCACATGGATCGACATTTTTTTCTGCGCTCCTTTTTTCTTCTTTCCTTTGTCGGACTGTTCTATCTGTGCCATAATTAATCTTGCTCAGTTTTAAGGGCTGTCATTAAGCTGAATCGGTTCATCTTGAGCGACTGGAGGTTGTCAAGGACATGGTGCACCGTCTCATAATCGGTTCCCTTGTCGGCTTTCACGGCAATGCCTTCGCCTTTCTTCATGGCTTCGGCAAGGTTGTCGTTGCCCGAGTTACGGATGGCACGCATCCAGATCTGGAACTCGTTGGGTCGGTTCAGGTCCTTGTTGTCGTCAATGGGTATGCCCACCATGGGGTTGGACATATCGCTGATGAACTTGTCCTGCTCTACTTGTGACATGCTCAGGAATTTATGGAGATAGCTGAACGGAACTCCGAACATGTTGAGTTTGGAGAATGTCGCTACGTCTGCCTCCGATAATTCTACTTTCTTTTTGGGGTGGAGAGTGTTGTATTCTCTCACAGCCTCCTTGATGATGGCGGCGCGGATGGCCTCGGTGCCCCAACTTTCGTCGAAGTTCTTGAGGTCGGCTTCACCGGCTACCGATATAAACACTTTTCCTTCGGGGCTGACAAGGATGGATGCCAGGTTGGCTGTAGGCACCTTCTCCTCCGACACTGACGACGGGGTCATTACAGTGACGGGCTCTTTCTGGAGAAATGTTGAAGTCAACATGAAGAAAGTAAGCAAAAGAACAGTCACGTCGCTCATCGCGGTCATGTCGATGAGAGTGCTTTTTCTTTTAATTTTTACTTTTCCCATATTACTTTAATTATATAAAGTGTTGTTGATTGACTTGTTTATAAAATTAACTGTAACAGGGGATTAGTGGGTGGCAGCAAATGTCTGCACGATCGAGAAACCGATTTCGTCGATAGCGTAGGTCAGGTTGTCGATCTTGTTGGTGTAGAAGTTGTAGGAAATAACAGCGAATGCACCGGTGGCGATACCGAAAGCGGTATTGATAAGAGCCTCGGAAATACCGGTGGAGAGCTCGGTGGAGTCAGGAGCACCTGAAGCGGCAAGAGCCTGGAACGACTTGATCATACCGATCACAGTACCGAGAAGACCGACGAGAGTACCGAGGGTGGTCATGGTAGCCACAATGGGAAGGTTCTGCTGGAGAGCCGGCATTTCAAGAGCTGTGGCTTCCTCAACCTGCTTTTGGAGGTTGGCTATTTTCTGTTCTTTCGAAAGAGTGGTGTTGGCATCCATTTCTTCGTAACGGATGAGAGCGGCTTTAACAACAGCTGCTACAGAACCTTTCTGTTTGTCGCAGAGAGCCTGAGCGCCCTTGATGTCCTTTTTCTCGAGGCATACTTTCACAGCGGCAACGAATTTGGTGATGTTGCCTTTGCCTTTGGCGCCTGAGAGGGCGATCCAGCGCTCTACGGAGAGAACGATAACGGTAAGGAAGAGAGTCTGGAGGATAGGCACGATTATACCACCTTTATAGATAGTTCCCCAGATGTCAATGGGATGTCCGTCCTCGAAGTGCATGTCATGTCCGAACCAGAATGCGAACAGACAAACGCAGACAATGAAACAGGCGATGATCACGAGGAACGCGTTCTTGATGCCGCGCACGTTGCTGCCTTTTTTCTCTGCTTTAGCCTGTGCGGGACGTACAGGCTGGGTGTTGGGCTTTTGAGCTTCCATAATTGAATTGAAATTACTGTAATAGATTAATAGAATTTAAGATGTATAAAATTAGTTTATTTAGCGTTTTATAGCTGCGACACAGGTTGGCCTGACGGCGAGTTTTCACTGGCATTGCAAGGTTTCCAAAAATCGCTTTCGCAAAATTAGCGATTATTTTTAACATGCAAAATATAACGTCCTGTTTTTTTGCAGCGTGTTTTTAATTTGATATCTGCTTTAATCTTTTTAATTTTGTTTTGGCACTTATTTGCCAAACCGAATCCAACTTTCAGGAAATTATAATATGGACGTTGGATGAAAATTCGTAAATTTGCACGTTAAATATGGAAATTTCACAATACATCACTATATAGCTATGTACAGAACCAAAACATGCGGCGAACTCCGCATTTCCGATGCCGGCTCCACCGTCACTCTGGCCGGCTGGGTGCAGCGCACCCGCAAGATGGGCGGCATGACGTTCGTTGACATACGTGACCGCTACGGTATCACACAAGTGGTGTTCGACAACGACACCGATCCTGTGCTTCAGGAAGTAGCCACGAAGCTTGGCCGCGAATTTGTGGTCACAGTGACAGGAAAGGTGGCCGAGCGCACCAACAAGAACCCTCATCTCCCCACCGGCGATATTGAAATCATTGCCTCCGAACTGAAAATATTGAATAGGAGCGAAGTTCCTCCCTTTACCATTGAGGACGATACCGACGGCGGTGACGATCTGCGTATGCGTTACCGTTATCTTGACTTGCGCCGCAGCGCTGTGCGCCGTAATCTCGAACTGCGCCACCGCATGGCTTTCGAGATCCGCCGCTATCTGGACTCAAAGGGCTTTCTTGAAGTCGAGACTCCGGTTCTCATCAAATCCACCCCCGAGGGTGCCCGCGACTTTGTGGTTCCTTCACGCATGAATCCCGGTGAATTTTATGCACTTCCCCAATCGCCGCAAACATTCAAGCAGCTGCTTATGGTGAGCGGATTCGACCGTTATTTCCAGATTGTGAAATGTTTCCGTGATGAGGATCTTAGGGCTGACCGCCAGCCTGAGTTCACGCAGATCGACTGCGAGATGTCGTTTGTGGACCAGGAGGATGTGCTTCAGATGTTCGAAGGACTGGTAAAACACATCTTTAAATATACTAAGGATATCGATTTTGCCGAACCGTTCCCCCGTATGACCTGGGCCGACGCCATGAAGTATTACGGCAGTGATAAGCCCGACACCCGTTTCGGAATGAAATTCGTCGAGCTCAAAGATCTTGCCTCGGGTCATGGTTTCGGAGTTGTGGACGATGCCGAATATCTCGGCGCGATAGTGGCTCCCGGATGTGCCGGTTACACCCGCAAGCAACTTGATCAGCTTACCGAGTTTGTGAAACGGCCTCAGATCGGTGCCAAAGGACTGATGTGGGTGAAGTTCGAAGAGGACGGTTCTGTGAAAAGTTCCATGTCGAAATTCTATTCCGAGGAGGACTTCAAGGCGTGGGGCGAGAGAGCCGGCGCGCGCCCGGGCGACCTTATGCTGCTTCTGGCAGGTCCGGTGATGAAGACACGCAAGCAACTTTGTGAGCTGCGTCTTGAAATGGGTTCGCGCCTCGGATTGCGTGACCCGCAGAAATTCTCATGCCTCTGGGTCATTGACTTCCCGCTGTTTGAATGGGATGACGAGACTCAGCGTTATTACGCCATGCACCATCCGTTCACTTCGCCCAATCCCGAGGATATCGACAAGCTCGACAGCGACACAGGCTCTGTGCGTGCCACAGCCTACGATATGGTAGTGAACGGAAACGAACTCGGTGGCGGCAGCATCCGTATACACGATTCGGAACTTCAGGACAAGATGTTCCGCCTTCTCGGACTCAGCGAGGAGGAGGCCCGTTATAAATTCGGGTTCCTGATGGACGCATTCAAGTTCGGTGCACCTCCTCACGGAGGCCTTGCATTCGGGTTTGACCGTATGGTGTCTATCCTCGCCGGCCTTGATTCAATCCGTGACGTGATCGCTTTCCCGAAGAACAATTCCGGACGTGACATGATGATTGACGCGCCTTCGACTATCGACGACAGTCAGCTTGAGGAGCTTAATATCCGTGTCGCCGATCCTGATCCCAAAGCCTGATACCCGTGCCGGAGATTCTTTGCCGTGACATAACAGGGGCCATAGAGGCGGAAGTGGATCTGGAGCTACAGGAGGATTATGACAACTGCGGCTGGCAGACGGGCCATCCTGATGCGCCTTGCACAGGGGTAATGCTGTGTGTGGATGCAACATCCGGGGTCATAGAGGAGGCGCAGCGTTCAGGCTGTAATCTTGTAGTGAGCCATCATCCGCTCCTTTTCAAGGGGCTTAAACGGATTACGGGCGACTCTGTGGTGAGTGCCGCAGTCATGAAATCCATAGAGAGTGGAGTAGGGATTTATTCGCTCCATACGGCGCTTGACAATTCTCCCGAGCCTTATGGCGTGTCGCTTGAAATGGCCCGGAGAATGGGTATGACTGAAATAAGCCCATTGGATCCATCCGGTGCAGGTGCCATAGGAGTGCTGCAAAACTGTAGCTCTGCCGATATGTTTGCCGAACTGCTTAAACAAGTGTTCGGAAGTCCGGTGGTTCGGTTCAGTGATCCTGCAAAAGCATCGAATCTGAAGTGGCATGAGAATCTTAGGGTGGCCCTCTGTGGCGGTTCCGGAGCATTCCTGGCCAGTAAAGCTGTGAAAGCCGGAGCCGATGTTTTCCTTACATCGGATATAAAATATCATGATTTTGTGGACTTCGCACCTTATATCCTTCTGGCTGATATAGGCCATTATGAGGCTGAACGGTGCACAACCGATATTATTCTTGACATAATTAGGAAAAAATTTCCTAACTTTGCAATTCGAATCTCATCGACTGAAACAAATCCCATAACTTACATATAGAATATGGCTAACGACAACAACAAGAGCGAACAGGCCCTCACCGTGGAGCAGCGTCTTAAATCGCTCTATAAGCTTCAGACACTTCTGTCGCAGATCGACCGTATACGTACCGTGCGCGGAGAGCTTCCTCTTGAAGTGCGCGACCTTGAGGACACTATCGCAGGTCTCCAGACCCGCATCGACAATTACCAGCGCGAAATCGAGGAACTGCGTCAGAAAGGCCTTATGGAGAAAGAGAAAATCAATGAGGCCCAGTCGAAAATAGCGCGTTATAAGGAGCAGCTCAACGAGGTGAAGAACAACCGTGAGTTTGATCTACTCTCCAAAGAAATAGAGTTCCAGACACTTGAAATAGAACTTTGCGAGAAACACATCACCGAGTGTGAGCGTGCAAGCGAAAATAAGAAAGGCGAGATAGACTCAACACGCGAGCTTTTGAGCGACAAGGAGCATATTCTTAACGAAAAGCGTGCCGAGCTCGAAGAGATAGTTTCCGAAACCAAGCAGGATGAGGATAATCTTCGTGAACAGGTCAAAGCCATTGAGCCTGATGTTGATCCACGCACGCTCGCCGCTTTCAAGCGTATCCGCAAGAACGCGCGTAACGGACTTGGAATAGTGTATATCCAGCGTAATGCCTGCGGAGGTTGCTTCAACCGTATTCCGCCGCAGAAGCAGATGGAAATCAAACTTCATAAGAAGGTTATAGTATGCGAGTATTGCGGACGCATCATGATAGATCCCGAACTTGCAGGCGTTGAAAATCCCGCCTGAACTGATTAAGTTATACAGGCACGTTGCGGCGCTCTTTCAAATTTTGAAAGACCGCCGCATCCGTTTTCAGTATTGTCATACTGCTATTTTTATGACCGATTGTCCGGCACGTATAATGAATATCCCACGCCCTGTGGTTATGGTGCCCGGTGAGCCGCTATATATCAGCATTCCGTTGCTTCTGTACACATCTATTATTACTCCGCTGCCGTTTCCGTAATTTACTTCTATACCGTTTCCTGTGGCATTTACCGAAAGTTCCTGATTCCTTTCAGCTTGGGAAATACCCGTTATAATACCTCCTCCTTCTTCAAAAAATCGTTTCCATGGATCCGTAGTGCGATAGGCTTGTTGTTCCGCCGGTGTAAGTTCATCCGATATGAGAAGACGAGCGTGTTCGTAAGCATATTCACTGAACGGATCCCCTTCCACTATCGGTAGATCCGGACGAGCCACTCCTATCAGAGTTATGGAGTCGGACGCAAATGCCTGATCTCCTATTGTTAGCTGTCGGTATTTTTCCGGTAGGTCATATGGGGGTGTAGCGAAATACAGTTTTTTAATATGGCCATCGGTAAATGCACCGTCAGCTATTTTTGTGACGAACAGCATGTAGGAATGACCGTCAGGTTCTGTATATTGTACAGTATAAGGGATAACAAGGAGTTCTCCTATAGAATCGTAGCCAATGATAGTGGCATTGTCATAGTCCTCGGCACGATATTTTACTCCGTCGGCTGTAAACTCTGATTGAGCGTTGGCCGTGAATGCTGAAGATAACAATGAGGCTGTTATTAGAAATGATAAAATACGCATCTGACTCATAAATTAAATTAGTGAAAATTGACTGCGAACAAGATAATAATTCATATCCGAGTCAAATAATAAACATTTAACTGCAGGGGAAAGTTCCTGTGTATAATAAGTAAGCCGCGTGGAACCTATGAGTAAGTCCACGCGGCAGGTGTCAGATATGCGTTTGAGCCGGGAGTTATACGTAGCCGCGTATAATGCCGCGCTTGGAATTGCGGACGAAGAGTATTATCTCGTCGCGTTCCGGAGTTGCCGGCAGTTCGGCTTCTATGCGTTCCACTGCATCGGAATTGTTGAGGCCGGAGAGATAGAGGTAACGGTATATTTCCTGAATTTCGCGGATCACCTCACTTGAGAAATTGCGGCGGCGCAGGCCTATGGAGTTTATACCGGCATAGGCGATGGGGTCACGGGCAGCCTTGACATATGGAGGTATATCCTTGTTGATCAGGGCGCCACCCTGAATCATTACATGCGGGCCTATGTGGCAGAACTGGTGTACGAGTGTGCCGCCACCTATTATGGCGAAGTTGTCTACAACTACTTCGCCGGCAAGCTGTGTGGCATTGCTCATGATCACGTTGTCACCCACCACGCAGTCGTGAGCCACATGGCAGTAGGCCATTATGAGGCAGTTGCTTCCCACCACGGTCTTGCCTTTGGCGGCTGTGCCGCGGTTCACTGTTACGCATTCGCGCAGCACAGTGTTGTCACCTATGATGGCTGTGGTGTTTTCGCCCCGGAATTTGAGATCCTGGGGTATTGCCGAAATTACGGCTCCTGGAAATATCGTGCAGTTTTTGCCTATGCGGGCACCATCCATTATGGTCACATTGGAGCCTATGCGGGTTCCTTCGCCTATCTCCACGTTACCGTGGATAGTGACAAACGGGTCAATGACCACTCCGGGGGCTATCTTGGCCTCAGGATGGATGTAAGCTAAAGGTTGGTTCATATCGTAGTGTGTATTTTACTTGTTCTTGATAATCTGGGCCATAAACTCGCATTCGGTCACAATCTTGTCACCGACAAATGCGTAGCCCTTCATTACTGCGCATCCGCGGCGCAGTTCGGTCATGAACGATACATGGAACAGCAGTGTGTCGCCCGGCACTACCTTCTGGCGGAACTTCACATTGTCGATCTTCATGAAGTAGGTGCTGTAATGTTCCGGATCGGGGAGCTGTGAAAGCACAAGCAGTCCGCCTGTCTGTGCCATGGCCTCTACATGCAGCACGCCGGGCATTACGGGTTCGTCGGGGAAATGACCCTGGAAGAACGGTTCGTTGACCGTTACGTTCTTTACACCTACAATATGGTTGTCGCCCATCTCGATTACCTTGTCCACCAGCAGGAACGGATAGCGGTGGGGGAGCATCTCGCGTATCTGGTTGTTGTCAAGGATCGGACTTGCATTGGGATTGTAGAGAGGCGGTTGCACTTCCTGACGTTTGAGCTCCTTGCGTATTTTTTTCGCAAAAGCGGTGTTTATGGTATGGCCTGGATGTGTGGCTATTATTTTGCCCTTTATGGGACGACCTATCAGTGCGAGGTCACCTATCACATCAAGCAGCTTGTGTCGGGCCGGCTCATTGTCGTGGCTCAGCGGACGGTTGTTGATGTAGCCGAATTCCGTCACATCCTTATGGGGTACGTGCATTAGGTCGGCCAGGCGGTCAAGCTCTTTTTGTTCCATAGGCGAGTCATATATCACTATGGCATTGTCGAGGTCGCCTCCTTTTATGAGATTATTCTTTACCAGAGGCTCCACTTCGCGTACGAACACGAATGTGCGGCTTGATCCTATCTCACGGTTGAAATCCCTCATGTCGCGCAGCGACGCATATTGGTTGGCAAGCACAGGAGAGTTGAACTCCACCATGGTCTCGACCGAGAATTCATCGTCGGGAAGCACAAGTATCGATGCCCCGGTGGCCTCGTCCTTGACCTCTATTTTCTGGCGTACTATATAATAGTCCTTGTCGGCTTTCTGTTCCGATATTCCCGCTTCCGCTATTTTTTCGCAATATTCGCGGGCGCTTCCGTCGAGTATTGGCAGTTCTGGAGCGTTGAGTGTTATGAGGCAGTTGTCTATGCCGGCTGCGTAAAGTGCGGCCATGGCGTGTTCAATGGTGCTTACGCGCACATCGCCTTTGGCTATCACTGTGCCGCGGTTGGCTTCCACAACGTTTTCGCCTAAGGCGTCAATCACCGGCTCTCCTTCAAGATCCACGCGCTTGAATTTATATCCGTGACCCTCGGGGGCCGGATGAAATGTAGCCTCGATCTCAAGCCCTGTGTGCAGCCCCTTGCCTTTTACAGTGAAAGGCTGCTTCAATGTGATTTGCTTCATGATTTATTTTGAGTTGTTTATTTTGTTCACTTGAGCGAATAGTTCGTGAAGACGTTTGATGTATACCACATTCCGGGCATAATCGCGCATCGGCACAGCCGGGCTTCCCATCATCCGGCTGCCGGCTGCCACATTGCTTCCTATGCCTGACTGGGCGCCGATCATCACGTTATCGCCTATATTTATGTGGCCGGCCAGTCCTACCTGACCGCCTACCATGCATCGTGATCCTACTTTGGTGGAGCCGGCCACTCCTGCCTGTGCCGCCATTACGGTGTGTTCGCCCACCTCGCAGTTATGGGCTATCTGTATGAGGTTGTCGAGTTTCACTCCACGGTGAATGACTGTGCTTCCCATCGTGGCGCGGTCAACTGTTGTGTTGGCCCCCAGTTCCACGTTATCCTCTACAACCACATTTCCTATCTGGGGTATTTTCTCATATCCTTCGGCTGTTGGCGCGAATCCGAAGCCGTCAGCTCCGATCACCACTCCGGAATGGAGTATGCATCCGCTGCCGATACGGCATCCGTGGTAAACCTTTACGCCGGGATAGAGCACCGAGCCATCGCCTATGGTCACGTTGTCGCCCACGTATACCTGAGGATATATCTTTACCCCTTTGCCGAGTTTCACACCTTTTCCTACATAGGCAAATGCACCTATATAGGTTTCCGGATCCGTTTCGACCCCTTCCGCTACATGGCATGGAGTCTCTATGCCTGCGGGATGGGCCGCCATCATCTGCTGCACCATGGTGAGAAGCTGCGCTATGGTGGCATACGGGTCATCTACCCGGATAAGAGTGGCGCTTACGGGATGTTCGGCTGCGAAGTCGCGGCGCACCAGTACGGCGCTTGACCGGGTGTTATATATGTGATGGGTGTATTTGGGATTGGCGAGGAAAGAGATGGCGCCTGGAACGCCCTCCTCTATTTTGGCAAAATCGTTAATAGCCACACTGCCGTCACCTTCAATCTCTCCGTTGACCAAAGCGGCAATCTGTTCGGCGGTAAACTCCATTGTCGAGTGATTGTTGATTATTAAATTGGTGCAAATTTCGCAAAAAAAATTGGATTTCGGGCTACTCTCACCCTAAAATCGCCTTGCCACACGTTAGATTAACAGGTGTGCGGTAAAAACAACTCCTGCCGCCGTATCTGTTGACAAATAATTGCTTAAATTTGCGTAAAATATTTATAAGCTGATTAAACGAACTGTTGCGGGATGATTCTGATTGCCGACGGTGGAAGCACCAAGATAGAGTGGCAGGCTGTGGACGGCGGCCTTCCCGTTAAAAAGATTCTTACCCAGGGTCTTAATCCTGTCATGCTGTCGCGTGATGAGATGTACGAGACTATGGACGGGGAATTACGGCCGGCCATAGAGGATATAAAGATTGACCGTGTGTACTATTATGGTGCCGGATGCTTCAACGACGAGACATGCCGCCGCATGGCGCGTGTCATAACGCAGATAGTGGGCCCGCAGGCCGAGGTGTCGGTGAATTCCGATCTGCTCGGAGCTGCGCGTGCGCTGTGCGGTGATCGTCCAGGGCTTGCGTGTATCATGGGCACCGGTTCCAATTCATGCTATTTCAACGGTGAGCGGATCATTGACAATGTGTCGCCGCTCGGTTTTATTCTCGGCGACGAAGGATCCGGCGCTGTTCTTGGCCGCGAACTTATAGGCGCCTTGATCAAAAACCGGCTGCCTAAGCATTTGCGCAATGAGTTTTTTGATTATTATCAGCTTGATCTTCCGGAAATCATAAACCGCGTTTACCGCAATCCGACACCCAACAGGTTCCTTGCGTCGTTTACGCCCTTTATCCTTGCCCGGATAGGTGAACCGGGGCTAAGGGATCTCGTGTTTGACCAGTTTGTGAAATTTTTTGAGCGTAATGTTGCCAATTACAGTTATACAGGCTTGCGTACTGTAAACTTCACCGGCTCCATAGCGTGGCATTTCCGTGAGATACTTGCCGCGGCGGCCGAGTCCACAGGTTATGAAACCGGAATTATAACGGCCTCGCCAATGACAGGCCTGGTCGAGTTTCATTCGCGCTGACAGCCGCGATGTCCTTTAACATAGAAAGTGAATACTGACGATATATGAAACCGAATTTGATGCGGCTGCTTACGGCAGCCATTCTGATAATAGCTCTCGGAGCATGCCGCGGGCCTAAGCTTTCCGTTGCCGACGAACAGATGCAGCGGGGTGAATACTTCGATGCGGCCAATACCTATCGCAAGGTCTATAATAAAATGACCAAAAAGGAGGAGAGGCCTATGCGCGGTGTCGTGGCGTTCAAGATGGGCGAATGCTACCGTGAACTTAATCAGAGTGCCCGCGCCGCCGCAGCTTATCAGAACGCCATCCGTTATGGTTATCCGGATTCAATGGCCCAGTTGCGTCTTGCACAGATGCTGCATGCCGATGGCCGTTACGCCCAGGCGGTGAAAGCTTATCAGGAATTTCTGATGAGAGCCCCTTCGTCTAAACTTGCACAGACGGGTCTTGCCGGCGCCAAGGCAGGGGCGGAAAAAACGGGCAAGACCCGTTATGTGGTAAGGCAGCATAAGCTGTTCAATTCCCGCCGGGCCGACTATGCTCCCATGCTTTACGGTACTGACCGCGGTGCGCTTTATTTCACCACCACTAACGAACATGTCACCGGCACCAAGCGCAGTGAGATCACCGGCATGAAGAACGGCGACATATGGGTGTCGCGTCAGAATGAGAAAGGTGAGTGGCAGCGTCCCGAAGCCGTGGAGGGAGAGCTTAACTCGGAACTTGACGAAGGCGTGGTGTCGTTTTCGCCCGACGGTTCGACCATGTATCTGACCAAGGCTCGCCGCAGTCCGTTTGCATCCACGGGAGTGGAGATATTCACATCGCAGCGTTCCGATGCCAAATGGAGTGCTCCGGTGAAATTGGAGATCACTTCCGACACGCTTTCAAGCTACGGCCATCCGGCTGTGTCGCCCGACGGAAGGTTTCTATATTTCACATCCGATATGCCCGGCGGTTCAGGCGGCCGTGACATATGGCGCATAAATCTCACCGACCGCGGAGGTTCGCTTGAGAATCTTGGCGAGGCCATAAACACACCCGGCGACGAGGTGTTCCCATATGCCTTGACCGACAGTATACTGATATTCGCATCCGACGGCCATCCGGGTTATGGCGGACTTGACCTGTTCAAAGCCATCCTTACACCTTCGGGCGGCTGGAATGTGGTGAATATGGGCACGCCTATAAACTCGTCGGGCGATGATTTCGGTATAACCTATTATTCGCCTGACCGTGAGGAGGGTTTTCTCAGCTCCAACCGTGGCGACGGCAGGGGATACGACCACATATATTCATTCGTGTTGCCTGATCTTAAAATCACTATTTCGGGATGGGTGCTCGACAAGGATGAAGAGCCGGTGCCCAATGCCGTGATCCGGATTGTAGGTGATGACGGTTCGAATCAGAAAGCCGTGGCGCGTAATGATGGCTCGTTCAGTTTCCCTCTGAGCCGTGATGTAAAATATGTGATGCTGGCCGGTGCCAAAGGTTATCTTAATGCCAAGCAGGAATTCAAGTCCGATGCAGCCGAAGAGGATGCCGACTATGGCATTGACTTCATCCTTGCTTCGGTGTCGAAGCCAAATATTGTGGAGAATATTTTCTACGATTTCGATAAAGCGACATTGCGTCCCGAGTCAAAGCAGGCTCTCGACGAGCTTGCCGAGATGTTGCGCGACAATCCCAATATAACCATTGAGATGGCTTCGCATACCGACCGCTGGGGATCCGACGAGTATAATCTCGACTTATCGGCCCGGCGGGCCAAGGCGGTGATCGATTATCTGATATTTGTCGGCATCGCTCCTGACCGTCTCCAGTATCAGGGTTACGGCAAATCGCGTCCCAAGACGGTGACAAAACGTGTGGCCCGCGAGTTCCCGCAGTTCAAGGAGGGCGATGTGCTGGATGAGAAATTCATACTTGCCCTTCCTGAGCAGGATCAGGAGGCCGCCGACCAGATCAACAGGCGCACGGAGTTCCAGGTGCTTTCAGTGGACTATCAGATGTATTGAGCACCATGAGATTCCGTACCGAAACCGAGCCCGTGCGCACATCTATGCGTATTACCCATGACACACCGGTGTTTATGGCCGGCTCATGTTTCAGCGACAATATCTCAGCGAGGCTTGTGCGAGGTGGCTTCGATGTATGTGCCAATCCTTCCGGAACGCTTTATAATCCACTGAGCATAGAGGCCATGATTCATGCTCTCGTTGCGGAGCGTCGTGTCACGGAGGAAGAATTAGTGGAATGCTCAGGAGTTTGGCACAGCATGGACCATCATTCGTCGTTTTCATCGCGTCAACGGGCTGCGGTAGTAGATAAGGTAAATGACTCCTATAGCCACGGTGCCCGGGCGTTGCGCGGCGCAGGAATTATGATTCTGACCTTCGGCACGGCATGGATATATACGCGTGCAGGCAGGGTGGTGGCAAACTGCCATAAACTCCCTGCTGTGGAATTTGACCGGAGGCGTCTTGATGTTGATGAAGCTGCCGGTGCTATTGGCCGTGCAGTCACGGCGGCACGCAGTGTCAACGCCGCTTTGCCTGTGGTTCTTACAGTCAGTCCGGTGAGGCATGTTGCCGACGGGCTGCATGGCAACAACCTTTCGAAAGCCACATTGTTGCTGGCATGTGACAGAGTGTGCCGGGATTTCAAAGATGTGATATATTTCCCTTCGTTTGAGATGCTTAACGACGATTTACGCGACTACCGGTTCTATGATGCGGACATGAAGCATCCTTCGTCGGTGGCTGTGGATTATATTTATGAAAGATTTTCCGGAACGTTCATGTCGGACGATACCCGCCGGAAAGCCTTGTGTGCCGAGGCCGAATGGCGCCGTGCGGCCCATCGCAGCCTTATTTCCAACTGAAAGTTTTCAAGCAAAGATATTCTGACCAATGACATTCTCTTATTCCGATATAGCCCATATATTAGGGCTTTCCGAACCTGCGTTATCCGGTAACGTCAGCCATCTGCTGACTGATAGCCGTTCGCTCACCTACCCGGTAGATTCTCTCTTTTTTGCTTTGCGCACACGTACCAACGACGGTCACCGTTATATTCCCCGTCTTTATTCGGCCGGAGTGCGGGCTTTTGTGGTGGAGAATCTTCCGGCAAGAGCTGACAATATATTCCCCGGTGCGCAGTTTTTTGAGGTTCCTGACACATTGGGAGCCCTTCAGTCTGTGGCTTCGGCATGGCGCGCACGCTTTGACATTCCCGTGATAGGGATTACCGGAAGCCGTGGCAAGACTATCGTGAAAGAGTGGTTGTATCAGCTTATGATAAGGGACAGGGAGATAGTGCGCAGTCCCCGCAGTTTCAATTCCCAGATAGGAGTGCCGTTGTCATTGTGCGCCATTGATTCATCAACGGACATGGCCATAATAGAGGCCGGAATTTCGCGTCCGGGCGAGATGTCCTCTCTCCGCGATATGATACGGCCGTCAGTAGGTGTCATAACCTCTCTCGGCCCGGAGCATAGCGAGGGATTCCATTCGCTGGATCATAAGTGTGGCGAGAAGTGCCGTCTGTTTCATCACTGCGGATGTGTGGTGTATTGTGCCGATGATCCTGTGATACGTACCTGTATTGAGTCTATACCGGGCTCTCCGGTTCGTATAGGATGGTCTATGGAGGATTCTGGCGCTCCGCTGTTTATCGTGGATGTCAGGGAAGATCCGGCTATGGAGGCCACTCGCTTCACTGTTGCCTGGAAAGGTGAGCGGTTCAGTTTCACAGTGCCTGTGTCAGGGGCCGGAACGGTGGAGAATATAGCTGCATGTCTCGGCGTGATGCTCAACGAGGGGTATTCTTTCGATGTGATCGCGGAGCGTATGGCAAGCATAGAACCGGTGGCCACCCGTCTTGAAGTGATGGAAGGTGTCAACGGCTGCATGTTGGTACGCGACAGTTTTACCGCTGATTTCCGCTCTATGGAGCCGGCGCTTGATTTCATGAACAGGCACCTTACCGATAATCTGTCCTCCACTGTGATTCTGGGCGATGTGGCCCATGAAACTCTTTCGCAGGGTGTCCTTTACCGTGATGTCGCTTCATTGCTTGAAGCCAAAGGTGTGAAGCGCGTTATCGGCATAGGTGAGCGCATGATGGCCAACAGCAGATATTTTGACGCCGGTGCGGAGTTTTTTCCCTCGGTCGACGCTTTTCTTTCAGCCCGGTCCACAAGCGATTTCGACCATGAGATGGTACTTGTGCGCGGAGCCCGTGAAAGCGGATTGTCGGCGATAGCCGATATGCTGGAGGCGCGACAGCATGAAACGGTTCTTGAAGTGAACCTTGACGCGGTGGCCCATAATTTCAACTGGTTCCGTTCAAGGGTGAAGCCCGAAACCGGGATAGTGTGCATGGTGAAAGCCGACGGCTATGGAGCTGGGGCGTATGAGCTTACCCGTACTCTTCAGTCGTGCGGAGCCGCTTATGTGGCTGTGGCTGTGCTTGACGAAGGTGTGGAGTTGCGCCGGGCAGGTATAACTATGCCCATAATGGTTCTTAATCCGAAAGTTGTCAATTACAAGGCGTTGTTTGCCAATCACCTTGAACCGGAGATCTATAGCTTCGAGATGCTTGAAGAGATCATACGCGAGGGTGAGAAAGTGGGAGTCACGGACTATCCAGTGCATATAAAGCTTGACACCGGCATGCACCGTCTCGGGTTTATGGAACAGGACATGAGGCGTCTCGGCGCCATGCTTACAGCGCAGGAGGTGGTTTATCCGCGCACAGTTTTCAGCCATCTTGCCACCGCCGATTGCCTTGATATGGACGAATACACGCAGATGCAGTTTGATTGCTTCGATAAGTGCTGTTCCGAGCTTGCCGCCAACTATTCCGGGCGGCCGTTCATGCGGCATATTCTCAATTCAGCCGGTATCACCCGTTTCCCTGACAGGCAGTATGACCTTGTGCGCCTCGGCATAGGGCTTTATGGAGTGCCGGTGCTTCCGGATGGTATGGAACGGGGATTGCGTTATGTGTCATCATTGCGGTCTGTCATCATCTCTCTTAAGTCATGGCCCGCAGGCACGGCCATAGGGTATTCCCGCCGAGGAATGCTGCATCGTGATTCGATAATCGCTACGGTGCCGTTAGGTTATGCCGACGGACTTGACCGTCATCTCGGCAACGGCCGGTTCTCCATGCTTGTGAACGGAGCGCGTTGCCCGGTGGTGGGCAACGTGTGCATGGACATATGTATGATCGATGTTACAGATGTGCCTGACGTAAGGGTGGGCGACCGTGTAGAGATATTCGGCAACGGAATTCCGGTTGAGGAGCTTGCCTCCACGCTCGGTACAATCCCTTATGAAGTGCTCACATCAGTGTCGCAGCGCGTCAAGAGAGTGTATTACCGCGAATAAGGCTTCTGTTATACAAAGCTTTTTACAGCATCCGCTATAGTTTGCCGCAACTGCCCGCTTACTGGAACGAGCGGAAGCCTCAGATATTCCTTTATAATACCCATGCAGGATAATGCGCATTTTATGCCTGCGGGGTTGCCTTCGGCAAAAAGAAGCTCCATGATGTTGTGTAAACTGCGGTTTATGGTGCAGGCCGATAAGGTGTCACCTTGTGCAAATGCCTTGACCATGGCCGAGCAGTGACGGGGGAATGCGTTTCCTGCCACTGATATCACTCCGCTTCCGCCCAACGACATTATGGGCAGAGTCATGCCGTCGTCACCGGAGATCACATTGAAGCGTTCCGGTTTGTCGGCTATTATATCCATTACCTGATGGAGGTTGCCGGAGGCTTCTTTTACGGCTATCGCTCCCGGACATTCCCGGGCCACGCGCAAGGTAGTGGCGGCTGTCATGTTCACACCGCACCGTGACGGTATATTATAAAGTATCACAGGCACAGGTGAGGCTTCGGTAACAGCCTTGAAATGTTGGAAGATCCCTTCTTGCGATGGTTTGTTGTAGAACGGCACTACGGACAGCACCGCATCGAAACCGTCGGTGAATCCGGGTGTGCGCAGATCGTTTATCACTGCCGCTGTGGAGTTGCCCCCTACACCCAGCACTAAAGGCACTCGGCCCTTTGCGGCATTTATGGCTGTTGCGGCTGTTTCACGGCGTTCCTGCGGGGTGAGAGTGGCTGATTCGCCTGTGGTGCCGAGCACTACGAGATAATCGGCTCCCCCCTTTATTATATTGTCGATGAGTGCCGACAGGCTGTCATGGTCCACTGAAAGGTCGGCTTTGAACGGTGTGACCAGTGCCACGCCCATGCCGTTGAATTGAGTAGCAGTCATAAGGAAATTCACATCTTGGATTCAACTACAAAAATAGTATTTATTCTTTGCGCCGACAAAATTAATTTCTGTTTTCATTCTGCGGTTACTGAAATAATCCTTACCTTTGGAACGGTGTAATAATCATAATAGGATAATTGTGTGAATTGCTTGATACATAGATGCAAAAAATATTTAAAATGTATCGGCACACAGAATTTTCAAAAATTAGGAATAACTGATCTTAATAGTTGATTATGGATGATCCGGCAGTATGCCCGCGAAAGAAAGTGTCGCTGATGGTGCCTTTCTATAATGAGGAAGAGGTGCTGCCGGCGTTGTTTGCCGGCTTACAGGAATTCATGGATCAACACCACGAATATGATTGGGAGATATTGATGGTCAACGACGGCAGCACCGATGGTGGCCTGGCAGGAGTTATGCGGATGCATGCCGGCGATTCACGTTGGCGTTATGTGGATCTGTCGCGTAACTTCGGTAAGGAAGCGGCCATGCTTGCCGGTCTTGATTATGTTACGGGCGATTGTGTGGTTATCCTCGACGCCGACTTGCAGGATCCTCCTGAGGTAATAGACCGTATGCTTGAACTGTGGCGGCAGGGCTACGATGATGTTTATGGACGCCGCATCACCCGCGGACGCGAACCTTGGTTGCGCCGAAGGTTTACGATGCTATATTACAGCTTGTTGCAGAGGCTCACACGGGTGCCTGTGTTGCAGAATGTAGGCGATTTCAGGCTGCTTGACCGGATATGTATTGATGCATTATGCCGTCTCCGCGAAACTCAGCGTTACACCAAAGGACTTTATTGTTATATGGGCTTCCGAAAGGCGGAAGTGCTGTTTGACCGCGGCGACCGTTGCGGCGGTCATACCAAGTTCAGTTTCATGCGGCTGCTGTCGCATGCTGCCGACGGAATAACGAGCTACACCGTTATGCCGCTGCGTGTGTCCACTTTCGTGGGTCTTGGTGTGTCGTTGTTTACATTCGTATATATGATTTATTTCCTTGTAAAGAGCCTGATATGGGGCGATGATGTGCAGGGATTTCCTACATTGATTGTGGTGATTCTGTTTCTCGGCGGCACTATATTGCTCTGTCTCGGCATTCTTGGCGAGTATGTGGGGCGCATATTCAATGAGTCGAAGCGCCGTCCACCTTATTTTGTAAGGGAAGTGGACGGAAAGCGTCCGCAGGGAAAGGGATGATCAGCTGGCGCCCCTCGTCAGGTTTACTGTCAGATGCACCAATTGGGTTTGACAATGTCAGGCCTATCAGTCTTATAGGGCGGGAGGAATAATCCACGCTGTTCATAAGCAGCCGGGCGAGGTGTAATATATCGTTGTGTGTGACCGGGGGATCGGACGGGGTGAGGCTGCGGGTTATCTGGCTGAAATCATGAAATTTGACTTTAAGTGTGAGTGTGGCGCCGTGCCAGCCTTTGCGCGTGGCACGTTCTACAAGGTCGTCGACGGTGCGGACAAGGCGCCGGTCTACCTCGTCGGGAGCGGAAACGTCGGTGTCGTAGGTGTGTTCACATCCGAGCGACTTGCGTTCCCTTACAGGTTCTACAGGCCGGTGGTCAATGCCTCGGGCAAAATTGTAGTACAGCATACCCGCCTTGCCGAATTCATGGGTCAGCAGCTCGGGAGTGCATTTGTGCAGGTCGGCCCCGGTATGTATTCCTAATGAATGCATTCGTGCTGCTGTTACAGGACCCACACCCCAGAAACTTTCCACGGGCAGGCGGTAAATGAACTCGTGGGCGCGTGAGGGGTGTATGGTGCACAGGCCGTCGGGTTTGCGGTAATCCGACGCCACCTTGGCAAGGAATTTATTGTATGACACCCCTGCCGATGCCACAAGACCGAGCCGCTCTCTGATTTTATGTTTGATCTCGCGGGCTATATCCACACCTAATTCTATTCCCGGCTTATTGTAAGTGACATCAAGGAATGCCTCGTCAAGCGACAACGGTTCCACTACATCGGTGTACTCATGGAATATATTGTGGATCTGATGTGACACTTCGCGGTAGCGGTCAAAGCGGCAATCTACAAATATCAGCTGAGGACATAATCTGCGTGCCTGGGAGCCGGGCATAGCCGAGTGCACGCCGAACCGTCGGGCCTCATAGCTTGCTGCCGCCACCACTCCACGCCGTTCGGCGTGGCCCACGGCCACCGGGCGACCGCGCAGCGAGGGATTGTCAAGCTGCTCCACCGACGCGAAAAATGCGTCCATGTCAATGTGAAGTATTTTACGTTCCGGCAGATCCATGCAGTGCAAAATTAGCTATAACATTTTTACACACTGCCAAATTTGTTTTAAAAACTCGGCTTGCCGTATTAATATTTTCTAAACCATGATTAACGGGATAATAAAGCGGTTATATTTGCCGTAAAATTAACAATCAAGTGTTAAACGCAGAATCAATCACATTGAGACTATGAATATGAAAGCAAAATTAGTCATCGCGGGGTGCATGATAGCAGCCTCGTCAATGCTCGCCGGTGTGCTTATGGCATCGTCGCCTATGGCGGTGTCGTCCGACCGTAGTTCCGGAAATGCCGTTCAGGTAGTCAATCCCGGCATTACCACTGATTTCACTAAAGCGGCTGAAAGCACCATCAACGGAGTGGTGTCAATCAAAAGTTTCGTAAGCCGGCACAACACACGCAGCATGCAGCAGGGATTTTTCGATGATCCGTTTTTTGACTTTTTCTTCGGTGGCCCGCGCCGCTCCCAGCCACGTAGGCAGGAACCTGAGGAGGATCCTGAAGATGCCCAGCAGGAGCTTGGTCTCGGGTCGGGGGTAATACTGACCAATGACGGTTATATCGTTACCAACAACCATGTTATCAATGGAGCTGACCGGCTTGAGGTTACTCTCAACGATAACAGGGTGTTCAATGCCACAGTGGTGGGAAATGATGAAATGACTGACCTTGCCCTCATAAAGATTGATGCAGAAGATCTGCCTGTGATCCCTATGGGCGACAGCAACGATATAAAGGTGGGCGAATGGGTGCTCGCAGTGGGTAATCCGTTCGGTTTTACCTCGACTGTGACCACAGGCATTGTCAGTGCCAAAGCCCGTAGTATTTCAAGCGCCACACATGGGCGCCCTATGGGAGTGGAGGCTTACATACAGACTGATGCGGCCGTGAACCCCGGCAACTCCGGTGGCGCGCTGGTAAATCTCAACGGGGAGCTGGTGGGTATCAACACCGCCATATACAGCCAGTCAGGCAACTATGCCGGGTGCTCGTTTGCAATTCCCACCACCATAGTCAGGAAAGTAGCCGATGATCTCAAACAATACGGCGCTGTGCAGCGTGCGTTCCTTGGTGTCAGCTTCCAGCCCCTTACCCAGAAACTTGCTCAGAAGCATGACATTACCGCCACAAATTCCGGAATATATGTGATGTCGGTTCAGGAATCGTCGGCAGCGGAGGAAGCCGGCCTGAAGGAAGGAGATGTCATTGTGGCTATAAATAATGCGCCTACTCTTACAGAGGCCCAGCTCCGCGAACAGGTGAACCGTTACAGTCCCGGCGATGTGGTTACCGTGACATATTTACGCGACAACAAAAAGCAGTTCGCCAATCTTAAACTTCTGAACAACTCCGGCTCCACACGTATTACCCGTGTAGGCGACAGTTCCGAACTCGGATGTACATTCGGTGAAGTCTCCAAGGAGACTCTTGCCCAGCTGAAGATAAAGAACGGAGTGGAGGTGACAAAACTCTCTGACGGAAAATTCGCTTCGGCCGGAATCAAGTCAGGTTTCATAATACTTGAAATCAACAATCAGCCGGTAAGATCCGTACGGGAAATAGAGTCGCTCTACAAGGCTATAATGAAAAGCGACGGTTACGACAAAGTAATGTTCATATCCGGTATCTATCCTACGGGTAAAAAAGCGTTCTATGCTGTAAATCTTGATGAATAAGGCATATTGATGCAATCCTCTCCATAAGCGCGCGGCGCGGAGGCTTCGGGTCATAATCCGGATCTCCGCGCCGCTTTGTTATGGAATTTCACTAAATTTGCACAGTATTCCAAGAATGTGTTATGGATAAGAAAACTAAAGGTGAGGCTGTGAGATGGATCCTTTTCGGTTTCTCGGTGGCCATAGTTATTTTCTGTGTAGCGGGCAGCAGGGTGATTCTTTCTGAAACACTTGTGGCATGGTGGGTGCCTGTGGCATGTGTGGCAGTTGTGACAGTGGCGGCAGGAGGGCCTATGATGCGGGTATGGCCAAAACTCACGGGGCGGCAGAATGTCCTGCTCAGCTGGTTATGTCAGTTGATTATTGTAGGGCCGGTGTTGCTTTGCACAGTGCTTACATTGAATATGGCCTGTGCATCCGATTCGTCCGCGGTTACGGCCGATGTTGTGGTGGCGCGATGTTACCGCGAGACACGTTATCATACCCGCAGAGTTAGTCGCAGGGTCTATACACGCGGTGCTCCTTATTATGTATATTGTGTTGAAATTGACGTGAACCGGGATAACAGATGCACCCTTGAGATCCCTAAAAAGAAATATGACCGGATCTACAAGGGTGATACTCTGCGTGTGGATATAAAGCGCGGTTTATTCGGTATGGATGTGATAGATCCCGCCACACTTAAAGTGAGTCCTGACAGGCTGAAGAAAAAGCCTAAGGGCAAAAGGCGACACTATGGGCGTTACCGGCGGTAAAGTATGAACACGGTGGATACGTCGCTGCTGAGCATATTCAGTGTGTCGCCCTTTATTGTTACGCGCCGGAACAGTATTGTCTGTGATGAACCGTCAACGGTGAGGGTAAGCGTCATATTTTCAGGATCATACACATAAGTGCCGCTCCAGGACTCGTTTTCAGTGTTGTCATAGAAATCCACATAGCTGTAAGTGTAGGTGCCATCGACTGAAAACACAAAGTTTTCCTCCCATTTTTCCGAATCCGATTCGAATCCGTAGTACCATCGGCCTATGATGCTGGTGTTTTCCGGTTGTTCGGCACCGGGTTCATCGTCGTGTTTGTCATCGCTGCCGCATGATGTGGCGCAGAATCCTATGGCTAAAATCAAGGTGACGAAAATTATCCTGTATCTTTTCATCGTTGGTTGTGTTACGTTAATTATGAAATAGATAAATCAAGGCGGATGTGACTGAACACATCCGCCTCGTTGATATTTTAATGTCGTTCAGTGCGGCTTACTTGCGGTGGAATTCGATGTAATCGCCATCGCTGTCGCGCATGGTCAGAGTCTTGCCGTCGACATCAACATTGGTATAGTTGATATAGTAGCCTTGAAATTCTAGAGTGAGGGTGGCACGGTCCTCATTGTAGATATATTCGCCGCTTATGTCCATATCCTCATCGTGATCGGTGTAATCTACATATTTGAAGGTATAGGTTTTGTCCTTTTTGAGTTTGAGGGTTTCTTTCCAATCCTCGCCGTAGCCTTTGTAGGAGTGTTCCCATGTGCCTACTATGCTGGTGCTGTTATCGTCATCATCGTCGTCGCATGATGTGAGGTTGATGCAGCATACAAATGCGAAAAGCAGCATTGCAAGAAATTTAGCCTTTTTCATAATGATAGAAATGTTTTTAGTTTGTTAAAAATGTTTTACGGTCGCAAATATACGCAAAACAGTTTGACGGAGCAAGAAAATCACTATTATTGTTGTGAAATTATTTGCCCGAACTGTTTGATCCGCCACCACCTTTGAGGTCATCGTTGGCAATGGATTTGTTCACTTTCTTGACTTGTGATTTCAGGTTGCCGAACCGGTAGGATACATTCAGTGACACCATTGCTGCCCGTGGGTCGGAACTCTGGGCATAGCCGGTATAGGAAGTGTTGGCGTAGTGTGTGCGTCCCCACCGCGATGTATACGGCCCGAAGATGTTTGACGCCCACAGGCGCACAGTGAGACGGTTCTCTTTCAGGAAAGAACGCTGGAGGCTGAATGAGTACCACGGTGTGCCTCCGCTTTGGTAGGAATACACGCTGTTGAGATTGCCCGACGACCAACTTGCCTGGGCTGTAAGTTTCAGCTTCCATGGCAGCTCCTGCGAAATACGCGCGTATGGCCATATAAGAAAACGGGTGAGAGATATGTTTTCCGAAGGGTATGCCACCTTTCCATAGGCACCGTTGAGGTTCAGCATCACTGCGGTTTTCTGGGATATGGTCCATTGGGTGTAAAGTGAGTACATAAGCACATCCGATGAACATACGTTGCCATAGGATGAAATTATCACATTCTCATCATTGACACGCTTGGTGCCGCTTATCTGGTCGCGGTTGAACTGATAGCCTACCTGTGCTTCAAGATAAAGTTTGTTTTTTGAAAGGCTGTACTCTAACGAAACTCCGTTGTTGCGCGAGCTTTTCAGATCCGGATTGCCGGAGTCTATTGAGTTGGGGGTGATGGTGACTGTAGGATCCAGTTCCCATATTCCCGGACGGTTGATCGATGTGCTGTATGACATCTTGAGGGTGTTGGCATCGTTGATGTTCCACGACACGGCAACGCTCGGCACCACATCGTGGAGTGTGGAACTGAACGGTTTTTTGTCGCTGTGGAAAAAACGGGCCGAGAGTTCGGAGTATTCATAGCGCAGGCCGGCACGAGCGTTCCACCGGCCGAACGTCATCCGGTAGTCGGCATATACGGCACCTACCTGTGTGCGGTGGCGGAAATCGTCGGAACTGTTGAACGCATCCACATATTCCTGCTCGCTGCGTGACCGCGCCTCACGGAATATATATTTTCCTCCGAGGTCAAGTTTGTGGTGCTGTCCGTAGGGGCGGCTCCAGTCGAGTTGCACTGTGTGTTCGCTTTGGCGCTGACGGTTTTTTGAATTTATGGCCGAATACGGTTCGTTGAAGTTCTCCATGTCCGAATAGGTGGTTTCGGAATGGCTGTTGGATTTTTCGTAGGAGAACTGATATGAGAGAGTTATGGTTTCGCCTTTAAGATGAGTCGAGCGCTGGTAGTTGGCTGTGGCCGATGTAGAAAAGTAGTCGCTTTGGGGCGACAGGGTGTTTTGGGTGTATTTCATCACAGGATCCTCGCCATGTATGGTGGTATAGGTGGTGCGGGAGGTGTTGCGGCTGTTGTTGTTCCAGCCGTTCAGCTCTATTGTTGCGAGATTGAGAGTGTCGGGTTCCCAGCTTGATTCGAGCCCGAACCACTCAGACCATCCCTTGCTCCACGAGCTCCCTTTGGAGCGGCGGGTGTCACCTGTCTGGTCGAAGGTAGCTTCCGATTCGCTGTCGTATAGCGAGGAATCCTTTGTGATCTGGTTCACTCCGCCGTAGGCCGACAGCATTACCTTGTTTATCTGGCCTGTAAGATAAAGATTCGGTCGGGGTATGGGTGCCAGATTGTTGATAGATAATGATGCTGTGCCGGTTATGCCGGTGAGGGAGGATTCTTCATCTGTGACTATGTTCAGTATGGCGGATGAACCCTCGGCATCTTCGCGGGCTCCGGGATCGGTTATCACCTCTATCCGTTTTATTGAGGAGGCCGGTATGGCTTCGAATATATCTTTGGCATTGGAGGAGAAGGCTTTGTTGGGGCGTCCGTTTTTATACACCTTGAAGTTGGAGCTTCCTTTCACCGTGATGTTGTTCTGCCCGTCAACCGACACCATGGGTACTTTGCGCAGTATGTCGAGAATGGTCGATGTGGAGGCTTCATCATCGGCTTTTACATCGTAGCTGAGGCGGTCGATCTCACGCTTTATAATAGGTTTCAGAGCCGTTACGGTAACTTCTCCGAGCGATGTGGTGTCAGTGTACAATGTTATTTTGCCCAGATCCACGTTCTTGCCGTTTATTTTGAATTTCACTGTGGCCGGCATGTTGCCTACTGCCGTCACCACAACAGTGTAATTCCCGTTTCCGGCAATAGGCACATTGAATGAACCTGTGGCTCCGGATGTGGCTGCTTTTATTGTTTTCGAGGTATCGGCCTGAGAATAGAAACGAAGGGTAGCGTAAGGCTCAGGTGCATTTTCCGATGCGTTGAACACGGTCCCTGTTACATTATAGGCCCATGCACTGAATGTGTTCAGCGCAAGTAATGCAAATGCGATGAATAGTTTTGACATTATGATTGAAGAATTGTGAAACGTCGGCCGACGTGCTGTTTTTATTACACTGCAAATATACAGTTTTATATCCCTCAGATATGTAAAAATGTGTTAAATGGGGGGGGGGGAAAAAATCAATAAAAAATCAAAAAAGAGATAGAATCCATGGATTCTATCTCTTTTTTGATTGTCGGGGTGAGAAGACTCGAACTTCCGACCTCCACGTCCCGAACGTGGCGCGCTGCCAACTGTGCTACACCCCGAGCAGCTTTCTTTTTGCGAATGCAAAGTTACACATTTTTTTGATATGTTGTTATGTGTAACGTTAAAAATTCAGGTTATTTCACCATTCCGAGAAATCTGGATGGCACAGGAGTGGTGAAATTCATCTCCTTACGGCTTATAGGATGGATGAACCGGAGGGTCTGGGCATGCAATGCCAACCGTTTGATAGGACTTGAACTGGCTCCGTAACGGCGGTCGCCGGCTATGGGGTGGCCGATATCTTTCATGTGGACACGTATCTGGTTTTTGCGTCCGGTGTCCAATTCCACACCCAACAATGCATAGCCATGTCCGGCGGCTATTGTGTCATAGCGTGTAACGGCAAGTTTCCCTTTCGTGGGGTCGTCGGTCGAGAATACCTCATGCTGTGAGGTTTCGGCGAGATAACTTTTTACAACGCCTTGCGCCGGTTCAGGACAGCCCTCCACAACGGCAAGATAGCGGCGGTTGAGCACCATGTTGTTCCAGTTGTGTTGCATTGCCTCTTTTGCCTCCACATTTTTGGCAAACATCATAAGTCCCGATGTGTCGCGGTCAAGACGGTGTACCACAAATATCTTGTTGGCAGGATTGCTCCATTTCACATATTCGCGCAGTATGGAGTAGGCTGTGCCTTCGGTAACGCGGTCAGATGACACTGACAGAAGTCCGTAACCTTTGTTCACCACTATTATGTCATCATCCTCATAGACGAGTTTCATGCGCCTGTGGTAGAAAACCCTGAATGGGCGTGTGTGGTTTACCTTGACCGTGTCGCCCGGTTGTAGGGGATGGTCAAACTGGCGTACAGGCACATTGTTTACAGCCACCTGGTCATAGCGCAGAAAGCTTTTGGCCGAAGTGCGTTTTATGCCCGGCACGTTCTGCATCAAAAAATCCATCAACGGACTTTCCGAAGTCACTGTGTATGAATTAATGACATCGGGTTTGAATAAATTGGCCGGGGTGCCGGGTTTGCGGTTCTGCGGTTTCGGAGCCATATAGGGGAGGTCAGGAGGTTTTTTTGCGTGTTGTGGTGCGCTTTGGTTTGGCGGGAGCCGCATCCTGCTGTTCAATAAGTTTGTGGCAGTCGTCCACGCTCAGAGCCGTGGGGTTGGTAACGCTTTTGGGAATTTTATAGTTTTTCTTCTTGTAGGCTATATAAACCCCGTAACGTCCGTTCAGTATTTGCAAGTCAGGATCTTCGTCGAATTTTTTCACGACCTTACGGAGGTCGTTTTCACGCTTGGCGAGAATAAGTTCCTCGCATTCCTCAAGGGTTATGGAGGTAGGCGACATATCCTTGGGAATTGATACGAATTTGCCGTCATGCTTCACATAGGGTCCGAAACGCCCCGAGGCCACGGTCACTTCCTTGCCTTCGAACTCGCCGAGGGAGCGGGGCAGGGCAAACAGTTTCAGCGCTTCTTCAAGGGTTATGGTATAGATGGACTGCCCTTTGTCGAGCTTGGCGAACTGAGGCCGTTCGTCGGCATTGCCTTCACCTATCTGCACTATCGGGCCGAAGCGGCCTACTTTCACTACCACCGGACGTCCGGTGGCCGGATCGTTGCCGAGGCTGCGTTCGCCCACACGGTGCTCAAGGCGCACATCGTTGGCTTTGGTTACTTCAGGATGGAACACTTCGTAGAATGACGCTATCTCATCGTTCCATTTCGACTTGCCTTCGGCTATGTCGTCAAAGCGCTCCTCCACATTAGCTGTAAAGTTATAATCCAGTACGTTCGGGAAATAATCCACAAGGAAATCGTTGACCACCATGCCTGTATCGGTAGGCAGCAGTTTGCCTTTCTCGGCTCCATAGCTTTCGGTAGGGGTGGATTCGGTTATTTTCCCGTCGGCGAGAGTCAGCACGGTTATTTTGCGTTTTTTACCCGGACGTTCACCTTTCTCAACATATTCGCGCTGCTGGATGGTGGAGATGGTAGGTGCGTAAGTTGAGGGCCGGCCTATGCCGAGCTCTTCCATTTTCTTTACCAGAGACGCCTCGGTGTAGCGTGGCGGTTGCTGGGTGAAACGCTCTGTTGCTGTTATCTCGGCGGACTTGAGATGCTCTCCTTTGCTTATGTCGGGGAGCATCTGTGAGTCGTCGGCGCCGGTAGGTTCGTCGTCGGTGCCTTCCAGATATACTTTGAGAAACCCGTCGAACTTTATTACCTCGCCTGAGGCCATGAACCTTGCGTCGGGTGCGGAAGCCGGGGTTATGTCGACGGTGGTTTTCTCCAGTATGGCGTCGGCCATCTGGGAAGCTATGGTCCGTTTCCATATAAGGCTGTAGAGCTTCTTCTCCTGCGCGGATCCTTCTATGGTGTGGCGGTCGATATATGTGGGGCGTATGGCTTCGTGGGCTTCCTGTGCTCCGCGTGATGTGGTGTGGTAGCGGCGTACTTTCAGATATTCCGCTCCTTGGTTTTCTGTGATTTCGTTTGAGATAGTGTTGATTGCCAGCGATGACAGATTGAGGGAGTCGGTTCGCATGTAGGTGATGTAGCCGGCTTCATATAGCTTCTGGGCCACCACCATGGTCTGCGACACTGTGAATCCGAGTTTGCGCGAGGCCTCCTGTTGCAGGGTGGAGGTGGTGAACGGCGCCGCAGGGCTCTTCTTTATCGGCTTGACGTTGATATCTTCTACTGTAAATGTTGTGTCGCGCAGTTTCTCAAGGAGTTCTTCGGCCTGCTCGCGTGAGGACAGGCGTTTGTGGAGTTCGGCCTTTACCTGCTTGCCTGACGCGGTTGTGAAAATTGCGCTTACGCGGTAATATTCTTCTGATACGAAGTTCTTTATTTCATTTTCACGCTCCACTATAAGCCTCACTGCCACGGATTGCACACGTCCGGCCGACAATGCCGGTTTTATTTTTTTCCACAGCACCGGTGAAACCTCGAATCCCACTATTCGGTCGAGCACACGGCGGGCCTGCTGGGCGTTTACGCGGTTGAGATCGATAGTGCGGGGATTGGCTATGGCCCGCAGTATAGCGTCCTTGGTTATTTCGTGGAACACTATGCGTCGGGTAGTGGCCGGGTCAAGTTCAAGCACTTCCGAGAGATGCCATGCTATGGCCTCACCTTCGCGGTCCTCATCGGATGCGAGCCATACGGTCTCAGCTTCCGAAGCGGCTTTTTTCAGTTGCTTGACAAGCTCTTCCTTTTCGGCAGGTATCTCATAGTCAGGGGCAAACCCGTTGTCGGGATCCACGCTGAATTTCTTTTTCCGCAGGTCGCGGATATGGCCGTATGACGACATTACTTTGTAGTCGCTGCCGAGAAATTTCTCAATTGTTTTGGCTTTGGCGGGAGACTCGACTATTACGAGGTTTTTCAGCATGATAAATCAACACAATTAGATGGTTTTCGAAAACTGGGGACAAAATTAGAAAAAGAAATCCTAATACCCGCAATGTTTTCACATTTATTCAATATTGACCTGATATTGCGGGGCCTCAATAGTAGTCGGGCAATGGATATTTTCGCACTGACCGGACTATTCGGCAGGGTGGTCTATCATGCTGTAGCCGCGGGTGAAATAGTCTCTTGCTGCGTCGGCCGGACGTATTACCGCTCCGCCATACATCACCACGTCGAGATCTATTGTCACTTCATGGCGCATCCTGGCCTCGGATGTGCGGCCGTGGGCAGTCTCCCAATTCTTTAACAGAGAATTCAGAGCCTCGTATGGCAATGTTGTGGTGCCGCATGCCACAGCGTTTAGATATGGGTTGTCAATGCCGTTGAGAGCCGGAGTCTCATATATTTCAGAGCAGCTGAACTCTTTTAGCTCCGATGCCAGATATTCAGCGGCCAAAGCTATATTGCCGTATCTGTCTCCGTGATTGGATCCTAAGGCTATTACGGCTTCAACGCTGATCCCGGAATTTTCCATGATTCTTTAAATTATTGCGGCACTCCTTTCAGTGTTAGGGTGATACGGCCGCGGGCCGTGTCTACATCCATTATCTTGACTTTTACAGTCTGGCCCACTCTCACCACTTCCGACGGTGAGGATATGAAATTGTCGGAAAGCTGCGATATGTGTATCAGTCCGTTTTCTTTAAGACCAAGATCCACGAAAGCGCCGAAACCTGTTATGTTGTTGACTTTGCCTGTAAGGATCTGTCCGATATGCAGGTCGGCTATGGTGCGTACACCTTCGTCATATACCGTTTCCTCAACTTCTCCGCGCGGGTCGCGTCCCGGTTTTTCCAGTTCGGTGATTATGTCGCGCAGGGTGGGGAGGCCGGCCTCCTTTGTGGCATACATGTCAATATCGATGCTGTGCAAGGTGTTGCGTGATCCGATGAGCTTAGCGGTGGTTACTCCGGCGTCGGCGGCCATACGCTCCACAAGTTCGTAACGTTCGGGATGCACGCCTGTTGCATCAAGCGGATTGGACGCTCCGGGAATACGGAGAAATCCCGCACATTGCTGGAATGATTTTTCGCCCATGCGCGGCACGTCCATGAGCTGGCGCCTGTCGGTGAAATCGCCATGTTCGGCCCTATATGCCACAATGTTGGCGGCAAGTTGCTGTCCTATGCCCGACACATATCCCAGAAGTTCGCGTGAAGCGGTGTTGAGGTTCACTCCCACTGAATTCACGCAGCTCTCCACTGTGAAGTCAAGTGCTTCATGCAGTTTTGTCTGGTTGACGTCATGCTGATATTGACCGACCCCTATCGACTGCGGGTCGATCTTTACGAGTTCGGCCAAAGGGTCGATAAGGCGGCGCCCGATTGATACGGCTCCGCGTACTGTGACGTCCTCGTCGGGAAATTCGCGCCTTGCCGTTTCCGAGGCGGAATAGATGCTTGCACCCTGTTCGCTGACCATAACTATAGACACTTGTCGGGGATAGCGCAGCGAGGAAAGAAAGTTTTCGGTCTCACGTCCTGCGGTGCCGTTGCCCACTGCTATCACATCGATGCGGAAACGGTCGACCATTCCGCACACTATGTCGGTGGCCGTATAGAAATCGTTGTGCGGCGCACATGGATATATCACTTCGTGGGCCAGCAGGTTGCCTTGTTCGTCCAATGCCACTACCTTGCAGCCTGTACGGAATCCGGGATCAATGGCAAGTACTCGTTTACGCCCTAACGGGGGTGCCATAAGCAACTGGCGTACGTTGTCGGCAAAAATGGCTATGGCTGCGTTGTCGCTCTTGTCCTTGACTGTGGCGGCCACTTCGTTTTCGATGGATGGCCGCAGAAGGCGTCGGTAGCCGTCCTTGACGGCATTGCGCACAAACTCGGCTGAAGCTTCGGATGCACCCTGTTTCACAAACATGCGGCACAGGCGTCCGGTCATTTCCTCGTCGTCGATGTTGATGCTTATTTTCAGAAATCCTTCCGATTCACCACGTCGTAGGGCGAGGTATCTGTGTGATGAGCAAAGGCGTAATGGTTCCGAGTAGTCGAAATAGTTCTGATATGTGCGTCCTTCGTCCTCTTTACCGGCGATTACTTTAGCTGTTATGGTGGCGCTGCGGGCATAGCGGGCCCTTACTATCGCGCGGGCTTTTTCACTTTCGCTTACCCATTCGGCTATTATGTCCGACGCGCCGCCAAGGGCTTCATCTATTGTTTCGGCCCCGTTATCTTGTCCGGATAAGAACTTTTTCGCGCACCGGTCCAGATCATCGGCATTCTGGGCCATTATGATTTTTGCCAGCGGTTCAAGTCCTTTTTCCCGGGCAGCCTCCGCACGGGTGCGCCTGCGGGGCTTGAAAGGCATGTATATGTCCTGGAGTACAGCCGGATCTATGCATTCCTCAATGCGTTGCTGTAGCTCCGGAGTAAGAGCTTTCTGCTCTTTGATGGCCTTTATTATGAACTCGCGCCGTTTGAATAGCTCCGTCAATGCCTGATGGCGCATGAGGATGTTGTGTATCGTCACTTCGTCGAGTGAACCTGTGGCTTCCTTGCGGTAGCGGGCAATAAATGGCACTGTAGCCCCGTCATCAAGCAGACGTATTGTCGCTGAGACGTTTTTACGCATGATATTAAGCTCTTTGCTTATAATCAATGAGTGTTGATTTACCATGTATCAGATGTTTATCGGCGTGCTGGCCTTAGAGTAAAGAGTGCTATTTCTGGTGTGGCGCCTATGCGGGCCGGAAAACCTACTGTGCCGGCGCCTATGTTTACATATAATAAATGTGTTGAGTCAGAATCTGCATACATTCCGCCCCATGTCCTGTAACGTAGCGCGGCCGGGGATATTCCCCCCAGCTCTATCTGCATGGCGTGGGTGTGGCCGGCGAGTGTAAGCGCTATGTTGTGGCGTGGGTTATCTGCTATTTCGTCAGTCCAATGTGCCGGGTTGTGGCTTAACAGGATTTTCGGAACTGAGTCGGAAGTAGCAGGGTAAGCCCTTGCGAGTGATCCGTAGACGGGAAACGGCTTGTCCCCCACGTTTTCCACGCCTATGACCACTATGGAATCGTTTCCTTTATGCAGAGTAATGAATGAGTCTTTGAGCAGTGTCCAGTGCATTTCGTTCTGAAGATATGCCAGATTTGCATTGTTTTTGTCGCGTGATGCGGCGTCGGGCCAGTCGTGATAGTCGCCATAGTCATGATTGCCGAGTATGGATATCACACCGTTGGGCGATGTCAGGCGGCTCAACGGCATTACAAACGGAATGAGCTCGTCGGTGTGGCGGTTCACGATATCGCCGGTAAACACTATGAGATCCGGTTTCAGGGAGTTTATTTTATCAACGATGGTACTTACAAAAGCTGTGTCGTTTCCGAATGTTCCCACATGCAGGTCGGATATCTGGGCTATCCTGAATCCGTCGAATGACTCCGGCAGTCCGTTTATATCAACGGTGACTTCGTTGACATTGATGTTGAACCGGTTTATGAGTGCGCCCCACCACATCCCGACAAACAATAAGCCCCCCGCCACATACCCCGTCACGGCTATCCATTTCAGGGATCTGCGGCCGAACAGTTGAGGCAAGGATGATATGAGGCAGAATATAGTTATGACATATTTGGGCAGATATATGCTGAGATAGCCGAACAGCAGCCACATCACGGTGAGAAGGACCCCGTTGTCGCCTCCGCGTTTTGGGAAAGCTGCTATCACAGCGGCGTAACACACCATAACCGCTGTGCTCCAGGCATATGCCCGGGCACCCCGTATGTGTCCTGACTTCTTTATGCGCCGCCACAGATAAATATCTACAAGCAGATTTACAGTCAGGAATACCAGAAACAGCAGTATGGGAAGTCGCATCAGATCTATGTCGGTGGGTGTGACGGAGAGGGTGCTCTATACTTTTTAGTTCTGTGCCGCAAGTTTATTGAGCAATGGATTGGCATACATGCGGAACATCATTTCAAGCATGTAACGGCGGTTGTCCGGATCAAATGCGACCTCGTCGGTGACTTTGTCAAGCTGTTTTTGGAAATAGTGTTCGTATTCGGCAGCTTCTTCCGGAGTGTAATGGGATGAGAATGCATCGGTATCGCCGAGTTTGTCGGCTGCATAATAATTTATAGGATAAATCATGTAGCCGCTGTGTATGGCGCCATTGATGATCCGGCATACGTTATGAAGCACTTCCGCTTTGTCGGCATTGGCCGGAATGGCTCTCAGTTCCGGGTTTATGCAGGGCGCAAGCTCGAAATGGATACGGCCTTTGGGCTGTAATAAACCTGTCTCCATGCTGAACAGGTCGTCACGTTGTGACTTCTTGAACTTGGGATTCAGTTTCTTGAGCAGGAACTCGCGTGCTTTCAGGTAGTCGTTCGGATCATACTCATAGGATATGGATACCGGCATCAGGTTTATTTCACAGAGGTGGTCCACTATAGATCCTTCCCCTGCAAGAGCAAGCATTTTTACAAGGCTTTCCTGAGTCATGTCGTTTGAATCCTTGGCACGGCCCTCACGCTGTGCTATCCACACGCTTTCATGTTTGGTATTGATAGTGTAGTGGATATAGGCCGACAGCTGGTTGGCGGCCTCCAATGCCTGGGTCACACGCAGATTGCGCTTCACAATAAAACTTTTGTTGAGTTTTACCAAATCGGTGATCCAGTCGTATATCAGCAGGTTGGATCCTATGGCCACTTCCGATGTGGGCATGCTGTTGCGCAGGAAGCAAAGGTTGAGAAACGATGCATCCAGCACTATGTCGCGGTGGTTGGTTATAAATGTATAGGAAGTTCCGTTGGCTATATTGTCAAGTCCGTTTGCTGAGATTCCTGTAGAGGTCTTATGCGCGAGCAGTTCCAAAAACGGCGCCATGACCTTGGTCTGGAATGTTTCTTTGTCGGGTATTGAGAGCAGTTGCTTTACAAATTCCGGATAGTCGACATCGGGCATCACATATTTGACGGCGTGTTCCAATCCCGGTTCTTCTACGAGCTCAGCCATTTTCTGGCGGAACTGGGAGTTGTCATATGGCGCAATGTCTTCAAACTGAGCTGCGTGGGAGGTCGTTGTCATAGACTTTGATATATGTGGATGGGGAATTGAAACTCCCCCTAAGTTCGTTAAAGTTCACAAAGTTACAAAAATCACGGATATTTTTATATCAATAATTCTGAAAATTCGATAAAATTAATGTATGGGTTTGATGATTAGCCCGTAAATGAATTTTCTTACAGCATCAGCGGCCATACATATTGCATATACTATAATAATTGCAGCAAAATACAATAGTGTGAACATGCCGAGGTCAAGCGACTTCCAGGCTTCGGCCATGAACGGCTTGAGAATCCCGCCCCATATCAGAGGATTCTTATGGATAAGATAAGCTGCGAAAGCTGACGAAGCTATGAAATTTATGGTCCGGGAGCTGAACCGGAATGTGGTGAAAATATAGAAGAAACTTATTGTGGCCATTATTACCAATGGCGAGTTGTAGGCATAGACATGTGTGAAATCCATGCGTGTGGCGGCAATTATTATCCCTGTGGTGGAAAGCAGATAGATGGCTGTGGCATAAATCCTTATTTTCTTAGGGCTGTATCGACTGAATGGGTTGTGGAGGCGTATGTAACGTGCTATGAGATATACCGTCATGAGCTGTATGGGGGTATACCCGGTGGCATTGAACGGCATTCCTCTCCACCATCCACCCCAGAATGTGAACGCCATGATGGCTGCAAGCACTGTGGCAAACCGCTTTTGACTCATGGTTTCAGCCCCTGCATTCAGCCAGGGGGAGGCAAGCATAAGAAGGAAATATGCTGGTACATACCACAGGTCGTTGCGGGTAAGTATGCACGCCGCGTCGGCAAGTTGCCGCAGGTCAAAGTGGGCATACCCCGTGATGACAGCAAGAACATACAGCCCTACGGAGAAGAAAAATGCCTGAAACAGAAAGTTGAACACTCCTTTAGCACTCAGCCGTATGCCGAAATAGCCGGATATCATAGTGAAGCAGTTTACCCCTATGATTGTGAATGCCTCAAAGAAGGTGCGCCATATGTCACGCGGAATGCCGAATTCAGCCCACCCGCCCGGTGCCGGCAGGTCGAGCGCGGCTCCGTCGAAATGCACTCCGAGAACCATGAGCATGCTTACGATGCGCAGTAATTCGAACTCTGACCGACGCATATCTCAGTTTGTCTACAAAAGGTCATTCTCCGGAATTACCACCGGTATATTTACGCCAACGGTTTATCAATGCTGCCATATCCTCGGGCAGAGGTGCCGAAAAGTCCATTTCCTCGCCTGTGGCGGGGTGCCGGAAGCCGAGGGTTCGGGCATGCAGTGCCTGCCGCGGGCATGTCTCGAGGCAATGGTCGATGAACCGGTTGTAGGTTGCGCTGCGTATGCCGCGGAGCACTTTGTCGCCCCCATAGCGGGCGTCGTTGAACAGCGGGTGCCCTATGTGGCGCATGTGTACGCGGATCTGATGGGTTCGTCCTGTCTCGAGCCTGCACCTCACCACGGCCACATGTCCGAGTGCTTCAATGGTTTCATAGTGGGTCACGGCATGTTTCCCCTCGCTGCCGTCCGGAAACACGGCCATCTGCAACCGGTCCTTCGGGTTGCGTCCGATGTTGCCTTCCACTGTCCCGGATGGAGGATCGGGAATACCCCATGTGACGGCGACATATTCGCGCCGGGTGGTTTTGTTGAAGAACTGCCGTCCGAGATCGGTTTTTGCGTCAGGGGTCTTGGCCACTACAAGCAGTCCTGATGTGTCCTTGTCGATGCGGTGCACAAGGCCTAAACGCGGATCGGTCACATCATAGTCGGGGTTGTCCTTGAAGTGCCATGCGAGGGCATTTACCAGAGTGCCCGAATAGTTTCCGTGGCCGGGATGCACTACAAGGCCTGCGGGTTTGTTGACCACAAGCACATGTGCATCCTCATATACTATGTCAAGCGGGATATCCTCGGCTATTATCTCGAATTCATAACGCGGGCGGTCCATCACCACGCTCACCACGTCCAGTGGCTTTACACGGTAGTTGCTTTTCACAGGCTTGCCGTTAACGAGGATGCACCCTGCGTCGGCAGCCTGCTGCACGCGGTTGCGCGAGGACCTTTCCAATCGTGCTACCAGAAATTTATCCACTCTGAGCAGTTGCTGGCCTTTGTCGGCTACGAACCGGAAGTGCTCGTAGAGGCCGTCGGGATTCTCTTCGTCATCCGGCTCGTCGGCACGGTAGCCCTCCGGTACGATTATGCGCAGGGAGGTGTCAGTCAAGTCCGAGGGGCTCATCGGTAACGGTGTTTAGGGTCTTGTCGTCCATTGGAATGGAGTCGTTGAGCTCGGGCCATCCTTCGCCCACTTCAAGCACGACCACGGCATTTACCGGGATTCGCGCACCGGCTGTAAGCCGGTGGTTCTTGTATGAGGCACCTACCACGAGGTCCTTGTATTCCGAAACTACCCTGCGTTCCACAATCTGCTTCACTCCGAGGCCTTCAAGTATGGAACGTGCCTGGCGGGCCGATATTTCGGTCAGGGCCGGCACCGTCACCATGCGTGGCGAAACAGCGTTTATCACCAAATATATGGTTCGGCCCGGTTTTACCTTTGCTCCCTGTTTGGGGTTCTGGTCCACTACAGCTCCGGGGCGTGCTGTGGAGTCATACACCGAGTCGCTTAGCTCCACAACAAGTCCGTCCTCGCCTAAGCGGTCAACGGCCTGCTCATACGACATTCCTTTTACGTCGGGAACAATCTCTGTCTTGCCATGTCCGGTCCATACGTCGAGCCACGCCATTGCTATCCAGCCCAATGCGAAAGCTATAAGTGCCATCACTCCCAGGTTTATGAGCAGGGTTACGCATCCGTTACGGCGACGTGGCGATTTAGGTTTATTATATGTGCCCACTTTTGTTATGTTTCGTTCAAATAAAGTTGAAGAACTGCTTTAAACTTATACAGCTCATTGCTTTATGCCGGTCAAGCCGGTTGTAAGCTGATTTTAATTATAAGTCTATAACAGCCTCTCATTCAAATTCTTTGCAAACATACGAAAAAACGGGCAATAATTGGGAAAAAATACATAACTTTGTATGCGTGAACAGCGACCTACATCCAATGTCACCGGCTGAATCGCTTGCCGCCTATCTCGGTGAGCGGGGAATGCGGCGCACCGAGGAACGTCAGGCCATTCTTGATGTGGCTATGAGCCTGCGTGACGGCTTTGATGCGGCTATGTTGCATTCGCTGCTGGAGACAAAGGGTTATCATGTCACGGTTGCCACTGTGTATTCGGCGGTGAAGCTGTTTCTTGACGCGCGGTTGATATGCCATATGCCATCCCTTGGCAATGTGGCCCGCTATAGGCCGTGTCCGTCAGTTTCGGTTCAGCCTCTGGAGCTTGTGTGTAGTGTGTGCGGGGCCCGTCGCGCGGTTCGCAGCGCTTATCTGTCAAGAGCCGTGATGGGTCATCGTTTCGCCTCGTTCAGGCAGACTTCGTTTGCCCTTAGTGTTGAAGGCGTATGCGGTAAATGCCAAAGACATCAGGCCGCTGAGAATAAGGCCGGCGGTAAGCGCAGGTTGACAAAATGAATATAGATACAAAACTAATAATAAACAATCATCACAAAAAATGAAAGTTGACGTATTACTCGGCCTCCAGTGGGGCGATGAGGGAAAAGGCAAGGTTGTGGACGTGCTTACGCCGCGCTACGACATGGTGGCCCGTTTTCAGGGCGGCCCCAATGCCGGACACACGCTCGAATTCGAAGGAAAGAAATATGTGCTCCGATCCATACCCTCCGGTATTTTCCAGAGGGGCCAGATAAACCTTATCGGCAATGGTGTGGTGCTTGATCCCCTTCTTTTCAGAGAGGAAGCCGAAGCGCTTGAACGCAGCGGCGTGGATCTGCGCTCCATATTGAAAATATCCAAAAAGGCACACCTCATACTTCCCACACACCGGTTGCTTGACGCCGCTCTCGAAAAGGCTAAGGGCAGTTCGAAAATAGGAACCACCGGCAAAGGAATTGGGCCTACTTATACGGATAAAGTGGCACGCAACGGTCTCCGGGTAGGCGATCTTCTCCATAATTTCGATGTGAGATATGCCGAGGCCCGCGAACGCCATGTGCGTCGTCTTGAGATGATGGGCTGCCCTCTGCCCGACAATTTCGCCGATATGGAACGCGAGTGGCTTGACGCTGTAGACTATCTGAAAACTTACGATATTGTGGATTCCGAGCATATGGTCAACAATGCGTTGCGTCAGGGCAACACCGTTCTCTGTGAGGGAGCACAGGGCACAATGCTTGATGTAGATTTCGGATCATATCCTTTCGTTACTTCGTCCAACACTGTATGTGCCGGAGCCTGTTCGGGTCTCGGTATAGCCCCGAACCGTATCGGTGAGGTGTTCGGTATATTCAAGGCTTACTGCACACGTGTGGGAAGCGGCCCGTTCCCCACGGAGCTGCACGATGCCACAGGTGCCCGCATCCGTGATCTCGGCCATGAATACGGAGCCGTTACCGGACGTGAGCGCCGTTGCGGATGGATCGATCTTGTGGCCTTGCGTTATGCCATAATGATCAATGGTGTGACACAGCTCATAATGATGAAGAGTGATGTCCTTGACGATTTCGACGAGATAAAGGCATGCGTGGCTTACCGGATTGACGGTGAGGAAACACGTGATTTCCCTTATTCCATTGAGGATGGGGCAGTGGAGCCTGTATACCGTACTCTTCCGGGCTGGAAGACCCCTATGGATTCGATGAAGACCGAAAGTGAATTCCCGACTGAATTCAAGGACTATATAGCTTTTCTTGAAGAGGAACTGGAGACTCCGATATCCATAGTGTCCGTGGGGCCTGACCGCAATCAGACCATAATGCGCTCCTCGCTCGACCGTTAAGCTTTCAAGTACACAATTATTGTCTATATAACAATTAACCAACACAATTATCTGATACCCTAACAACTAACACGCTAATTATCATGGCAAAAGTAAAACCTTTCAAGGGCATACGCCCACCGCGCGAAATGGTCACCGAAGTGGCATCACGTCCTTACGATGTGCTTAACAGTGAAGAGGCACGCCGCGAGGCCGAAGGCAATCCCAAGTCGCTTTACCACATTATAAAGCCTGAAATTGACTTTGCTCCCGGAACCGATGAACATGCTCCCGAGGTCTATGACAAGGCTGTGGCCAATTTCCATATGTTCCGCGAAAATGGCTGGCTTGTGCAGGATGAGAAAGAGCATTACTACATCTATGCGCAGACTATGAATGGCCGTACCCAGTATGGTATAGTCATTGCCGCCAATGTCGATGACTACATGGAGGGACGTATCAAGAAACATGAGCTGACGCGCCGTGACAAGGAAGAGGACCGCATGAAGCATGTGCGTATCAACAATGCCAATGTCGAACCGGTGTTTTTCGCTTTCCCTGACAACGAAGTGCTCGCCGGTATCATAGATAAGGTGACGGCTAAAGCTCCTGAGTATGACTTTACGGCTCCCGACGGATTCGGACATCATTTCTGGGTGATCGACGATGATGATATGATAGCTACCGTTACTGAGGAATTTGCCAAAATACCGTATCTGTATATCGCCGACGGCCATCACCGCACTGCTGCTGCCGCCCTTGTGGGAAATGAGAAGGCAAAGGCCAATCCGGCCCACCGTGGTGATGAGGAATACAATTATTTCCTTGCCGTGGCTTTCCCTGCATCGCATCTTAAGATTATAGATTACAACCGCGTGGTGAAGGATCTCAACGGCTTGTCATCCGAAGAATTCCTGGCACGCCTTGACAAGGATTTCATTGTGGAGGAGAAAGGTACGGAGATATATACTCCCGCAGCCCTTCACAATTTCTCGATGTATCTTGACGGCAAATGGTACTCGCTGACTCCGCGCGAAGGCCGCTATGACGACAATGACCCCATCGGTATGCTCGACGTCACTATCTCAAGCGACTTGATTCTGCGCGACATTCTCGGTATTCACGATCTGCGCAGCGACAAGCGCATAGATTTCGTGGGCGGTATCCGTGGACTCGGCGAATTGAAGCGCCGTGTCGACAGCGGTGAGATGAAGGTGGCTCTGGCTCTCTATCCCGTGTCGATGGAGCAGCTTATGAACATTGCCGACACCGGCAACATCATGCCGCCTAAAACCACATGGTTTGAGCCTAAGCTTCGTTCGGGACTCGTGATTCATTCCCTCGACTGAATCCTAAGTATATAAACATGCAGGGGCACTCCGTTCATGGGGTGTCCCTGTGTTGTTTTAAGTAAATCTTAGGCAGAAGTCAGTCAAGCGGCATGAAATGTTTGCCGGAGTGTGAGCATCCCGGACATTTCTCGGGAGGTTCTGTGCCCGTGTATATGAATCCGCACACGAGGCACTGCCATTTTATGGGTGTGGGCCGTTTCCATACCGTACCTTCCTCGATGTGTTTCAGATAGCTTTCGAAGCGCTGCATATGATAATTTTCCACATCGGCTATTGCGTCGAAGTGTTCGGCTATGTCGTCAAAGCCTTCTTCGCGGGCGGTGGCTGCGGCCTGTCGGTAGAATTCATATCCGTCCACCCGTTCCTCCTTGATGGAGGTTTTCAGGTTTGATACAGTGTCGCTTACCGGGCCGCAGTCCACATCTACCGAAACTTTTATGTCACCGCGTTGCATCAACCGGAAAAACACTTTGGCATGGTGCAGCTCATTGGCTGCCGTTTCGTTGAAAATCTGTCCGATCGGGTAATATTCCTCTTTGTCGGCTTGCTGTGCATAGAATGTATAGCGTGCATGTGCCTGCGATTCGTTGAGATAGGATATTACGAGGTTCTGTTCGGTAGCTGTACCTTTTATATTACGGGTGGTCTCTGACATAGTGGATCAGTTTTGAGGATGAAAAAACACAGTAGGGAATTCACATCATGATTAACGTCCCTATGTGGTTGTTAGTTCAGCCGGCGGATCAAATTCACAGTTATCCATGACGCTGCCCCGGCTATCCCTACCGGGAGGAAATAATCGTAACTCGCGGTCATTTCAACTGCAAGGAATATGGCCATGAGAGGTGCGTTTACTGCCTGCCCCATGACTGCCGCCATGCCTGAGAGAACGAACACGCCTACAGGAAGCGCAAGCCCGAACACAGTGTTGGCAAGTGTTGCGAACAGCCATCCGGCCATAGCGCCTGCAAACAGGGCCGGAGCGAATTCTCCTGCCACACCGCCTCCGCTGTTTGTGGAATATGCTGCCACTCCCTTGCACAGTAATATTCCGGCGGCTATCAGCATAAGGGTGTAGTGGTCGCGTCGCAGGAAATAAAGCGGTCCGCAGTCGCCGAGTGTCGGCACCGGATTGTTGAGCAGTGTGCCCATCACACCGTATCCTTCGCCATATAGTGCGGGAAATACGAAAAGCATTATGGCTATCGTTATTCCGGATACTGTATTTGCAATCCAGGGATTTTTTATTGATTCGAGAATCCGTTCCGTTGTGGAGCCTGTGGAACGGTAATAAAGGGCATACATCCCGCAGCATGCTCCGAGCAGTATTATGGCAGGAAGATATTCGTAGGGGAAAGGCGCATGCTTTATGAACGGAAGATCCAGCAGGCCGCCGGAGAGCCATACAGCCGTGAGGGCCGAAACCACGCATGTGGCGAGAAGGGCCACGACAGCGGCTGTGGACAGAGGTAGGCCGAGACACTCCAATGTGAACAGCATCCCTCCCACTGGGGCTTTGAATATACCGGCGATCCCGGCTCCCGCTCCGCATCCTATCATCATGGTGATAACACGTGGCGGCAGTCCGCACCATCGTGACAGATTGCCCCCTATGGCAGAGCCTACAGTCGCTATCGGGCCCTCCGAACCGGCTGAACCGCCGAATCCCAATGTCAGGGTACTTGCTATCATGGGGCCGAAGATCAGTTTGGGTGAGAGATATTCGACATGTTCGGCCAGCTGGTGTTTTATTTTTTCAGTGGCGTGGGCTATATTGTCTTTAATAATATAGCGGGTAAAAATGCCGGTGAGAAGTATGCCGGCCACAGGCAGGATGAGGAGTATCCAGTTGCCGTGGTTAGTGGCGAGGCCGTTTGTCAGCCACCGGCTTACAGCACCTATCATGAGTTTGAGCAATGCGGCAAAGGATCCTGTCAGCAATCCTATCACAAGGCATAACAGTGCGGAAAATGCATTGGGGTGCATTTGGGCTATAAGCCTCTGTAGCGGTGTGGGCTGCGTAGTATTGGCGGAATTTGTTGTTGCTGACATACTTACCAAACAAATTCCGTTCAATAAAGTTTAAGAATGTTAAGAAACAGGTATAAAAAGAAACGGGCTACTTCACGCAGCCCGTTAGTCGGTTTCCAATAGGTACAATTTCTAAGGTAAAAAAGATTGTTTTAGGTTTGCACTGCAAAGGTAGGGCTTTTATTCAGGTTATTCCTAACCTTTTTATATGTTATGGAGCATATTTGATTTTTTCAAATATGTGCCTGCTATGGGTTAATGTGTTGTTGTGCAACAATATACTTTGGTAATGAAGAATAATGGGTTGTATTTAATTATTGTTAAAAATAGTATTTGAATATTTATATGCATTCAAATCGGCATAATTTGAATGCCTTGCCGTCCCATACGCCGTAAGTCATTTCCTTGATCCAGTCACCGAGTATCACAACGCGGGCGCCGGAGGGCAACAGTTTGTCATAAGCTATGTGCAGATGTCCGTAGATAAAGAAATCCACATGTGGATGTGCTGTGTCGGCGTCGTAAGCCTTGGAGAATTCCACAAGCGGGCGGGCCATTATATCATCAGGCGGAAGTTTGCATTGCCCTGACTTCCGGCTGTGGGATGACCATGAATGTGCGAACCCTATGGTCCACCGTGGATGTATGGCCGAATAAAGCCATTGGCACACGCGGTTGCGGAATATACTGCGTATGGCTCTGAAAGTCCATGGGCGTTGGCCAACTCCGTCGCCGTGGTCAAGGAAGAAACGTTTGCCGTCTATTATCTTTGTGACAGGGCCGTCGACAACGGTAAGCCCTATTTCCGAGCTCAGATAGTCGAACAGCCAGATGTCATGGTTGCCCTTGAACCAATATATTTCCACTCCTGCATCGGCAAGCGAGGCCAATGCGCCGAGAAATCTTGTGAATCCGCGTGGGGCCACATTCCGGTATTCATACCAGTAATCCATGACGTCGCCAAGCAGGTAAAGAGCTTCGGCGTCATGTTCTATACTTTTTAGAAAATCTGTTATATGCCGCTCATGGGCGCGTGGATCGCTTATGTAGGAAGCGCCTAAATGTAAGTCGGATATGAAATAGGTCTTCTTTCCCATGCAGAGTTTAGGGGTGGTAGCGGATCAGAGGAACCCGAGTTCAAGTTTAGCTTCCTCACTCATCATGTCCTTGTCCCATACGGGTTCGAACACAATTTTTATATCCACGCTTTTGAGACCCTCGATGCTTTCTAATTTTATGCGGGTGTCATCCACAATGAAATCGGCGGCAGGGCAGTTGGGCGCGGTCAGTGTCATTTCCATGTGGAGGTTGGCCTCATCGTCAATGTCGATCTTATATATCAGGCCGAGGCTGTATATGTCTACCGGAATTTCTGGGTCAAAGACCGTCCGTAGCATTTCCACTACTTTTTCTTCTAATTCCAGTCGTTGTTCGGGAGTAATCATTATATATGTTGTTGGTGAGGTGATTTATTCATTTCCGGTCATGGCATGCGACAGGCGGTGTTCCAGTTCGGTGGTTGACAGGCGTGTGTCTAATTTACCACGGTAAGCTATCGATATGTTGCCGGTTTCCTCCGACACTACTATGGCAAATGCGTCAGTGGCCTGGGATATTCCGAGGGCGGAGCGGTGGCGCAGGCCGAGTGAACGGGGAATGTTGGCGTCATGGCTTACGGGCAGAATGCATCCGGCACTTTTTATCCTTCCGTTGTCGATTATCAGAGCACCGTCGTGCAGCGGCGAGTTTTTGAAAAATATATTTTCAATCAGGCGTGTGTTTATTTCGGCATCTATTATGTCACCTGATTTCTCGTAACTGTCAAGCGGAATGGAGCGGCGTATCACTATCAGTGCGCCGGTTTTGGATTTTGCCATGCTCATGCAGGCGTAAACTATAGGGAGCACGAAGCGCCGCGCATGGGCGGTGGAGTCATCCTCCGATGATCCGTGATGAAACAGCCCTCTGAGAAACCGCCACCGTTTATGGTCACCCAATTCCACAAGAAACCGTTTTATCTGGTCCTGAAACAGAATCACTATTATCAGCAGTCCTATTCCCATGAATTTGTCGAGAATGGAACCGATCAGTTTCATTTCAAGTATCTGTGAGGCCACCACCCATACCACGATGAATGACAGCACCCCGAAGAATATGTTGATCGTTCCTGACTCTTTCATTATCCTGTAAAGATAGAAGAGCAGCAGGCCCACTATGGCTATGTCGAATGCGTCGCGTATGCCGAATGTTATCATGCGTGGGGTAGGGTTGAAGGGTTATTCAATGTCATGCAGGTTACATCAACAGCCTGACGCGCCGCTTTTACGTCATGGACCCGCAGTATGGCGGCACCTTTCATCAGGGCTATTGTGTTGAGTGCTGTGGTGGCTTCCAATGACTCGTCGGGAGTTATGCCGAGCGGACGCCACAACATGGATTTACGTGATATACCTGCCAAAACAGGCAGTCCTGTAAGCCGGGTAAAAAGATCCAGATGGTTCATCAGCTCGTAATTCTGTTCCACTGTCTTGGCGAATCCGAATCCGGGATCCAGAATTATGTCATTTACGCCGAGTAGCCGTAACTGTTCCGTGCGGCGTGATAGAAATTCAAGCACACGTGCCGTGACATCATCATAGTCCGTGTGCAGGTGCATGTCGGCGGGAGTGCCGCGCATATGCATAACTATGAACGGCACATGCATGTCGGCTACAGTCCGGTCCATTTCCGGATCGGCCATGCCTCCGGATATGTCGTTGATTATGTCGGCACCGTATTCCTCAACAGCTGTCCTTGCCACACGGGAGCGGAATGTGTCAATTGACACCGGTATGTCAGGCGCTATTTCGCGGATTGCCTTCATTCCTGCGGCTATTCGGTGTAGCTCCTCTTCGGGATCCACTTCAGCGGCCCCGGGCCGTGAGGAATATCCGCCGAGATCTATTATATCGGCTCCTTCCGCTATCATATCCGCCACCTTGGCCTGTAAGGACTCTGTATCCATAGTCCGTGAGGCGGCATAGAATGAGTCGGGCGTCACGTTTACGATACCCATCACAGCCGGACGGTCGAACTCCACTAAGGAGCCTCTTATGTTGAGTGAGAACGGTTTGAATATCATTTAGTTCCGACAGTAGCCCATTGTAGGGCCCATATCAGTGCAAAGATACTCCTTTCGCAACAATTCTCCAAACCTATGCTACAAGTCCGGCCTTACCGATAAGTCGGGATAGGCCAATGCCCGGGCAATTCCCATCGCGGTATATCCTAATGCCTGCAACAGTGTGGGGCTTTTCCGGTTTGTGAATATAAAGGCAGGAGCTCTGTTTGTAAGCATGGCATTGTTGGCTAATTTATACGGCAGGGTAGATATGGTGAAATCCACCATATTGAACCGCACTTTCCCGAACCTCATCAACGATTTCAGTCCTAAATTGCATTCGTAGTCCATGCCGAGTGGACTGTCCTGCAATCTGACCGTCAGTTCGGGCACTGTCGTTTCGCTGCCTCCCAGATCCAGAGTCATGTCAGGCACGCGGTAACATTGCGAGATGTGCACACCGCCGATGCCGGCAGTGCGGATGGTGTCCAGAACAGCGTGAGTCGTTATATACTCTTTGTTTCGGTTGAAGAATGTTTTGCTGAGGAATCCATAGGATGCGTCGCCGGTGTCGATGCACATAAGCATAGGCTCACCGTTTATTCGCCCTTTGGTCAACAGGTTCATGGATGAGGAGAAGCACATGTTTGCCGGTGTGTTACTGCGCGTCGGCGCATTTTCCGGAACCGAGATCTCACAGTTGTCGAAGTCTATAACCATATCCTTCAGCTGCAACATAAGTTCGCTTCCGACAACGATATTGAAGCAATCCGTGTACTTGTCGGCTTCCTCATTGTTTGTTGTTATGGTGAACACACAGAACGGGACATCTTTTAAGGTGATGTTCCCGATTTTCAGTTCGGAGGCAATGGCATAATAGCCTGATTGACGACCTATGCCGGCCACTGTTTTTGATGCCTCAAGTGGTATGAGGTTGTACTTTTGCGCAAGTGAATCGGATATGATATTGATTCCGGCTCCGGTGTCGAATGTAATATCGGCGGCAAGCCCGTTGATATAGCTGTCCTCAAGATGCATGAGTACGGAATTCTTATCCGCCGGCCCCACGGGTACGATTCTGAAAGGGATTTTCCCGCCCTGATCGTCGGAAAAGGCAATGCCATAGAGCTTATAGGCCGAGAGAGCCTTATATTGGTCGATATACCGCTGCATATCCTTTATTGCAGCAGAGTCTATATGTTGCCGGGTGGCGTCAAGGATGGATGTAAGCATTGATGCAGCTGTGTTATTGTCGCCGACACGGCTTAGATCCATCGAAAACATCACAGCAGAATTGAGCATATTGTGAAGGTCGAGATTCGCGGATTGGGTGTTGAACAATTCCGCAAATGCCGCAATGGAGACATCTGGGCGGTTGAGCCTGTTTCCGATAAGACATCGGGCGAAAACCTCAAGAAACGGATTGATGGAATCTTTTGGAATGGAACGGTGGAGCGAATCCAGTGCGAACCAGTCGGAGCTATTCATGGCTCCGGCGATTTTCTCATCAGCAGTGGCGGCATGGCCCGAAGTGGAAAGGCATAGAACCGATGCTATAATGGCTAACAGCTTGTTCATCTCAGCGGGGTTGTGTTTGTTATGCTGCAAATTTAGCTATAATTAATAAATATTACTCTGAGAAATTGCCGAATCCGATTGTCGTTGTCGGAATTTTTGTAATTTTGTTCCCTGTGTATATGGTAATGGCGGCAAATTAATGCTTTTGCCGCTGATTACCAGATTTCCAAATAGTTGTTTCACTCACTTTAGCTGCATAAATACCATGAATAAACCTAAAATTGATTGTTTGAAACCGGCATGGAGTTTTGACGGCATAAAAGTTATATTTTATGCTATGTGTATCAGTGTTTTTGCCAATAGCATTTACACCTTTCATCTGTTGGATATGATTGAAGCGGGGAAAGGTAATCTGATTGGTAAACTGATTGAATTCCTGCCATCTTCGGCATGGACATCCTTGTCGGTAATCACGGTTTCGGCGATGTTGATTGCGATTTATCAAAGTGTGCGTGCCACAGTAAGCAGATGTTTTACGCAATTATGGGTAGCGTTGATATTATTGAGTGTTTTGACCGGAATAATCGAAATCCTGATGTCTGACAACGGTGTATACACAACTGTTGATATTGTAGGAATCGTATGCGGCTGCGTTTTATTGCTTACAGGGATTATATTGGGCCGGAAAATATCCCAATCCTATACCGGTAAGTTAGGTAATATGGGGAAAATATTTATGTTTATGCCCGCAGCATTCCTTGCGCTGTTAATCATTTTCATGATTTTCTTACCGGATACCTATGGGCAGCCTGTGGAAAAAACTCGTGAGTTTGGAAATTGGGTTAGAATTGAACAATCATACTCGCCCAAGGATATAGCGTACACTGTCATTATGGTGGTGTGTGATGCTCTTTCGGTAATCATTCCGGTTGCTTCCGGTTTTATCTTGATTGAAGCCGGTTCAAAGAAAGATTGGAACGATATGGATGATGTCGGGAATGAAGATCCTGAGCATGAGATTGCTGCCAATGCAGATAGCGACAAGTCAGAGATTCGGGATTCCGAAGTCGTGGTTCCGATGAAAGAGAATGACATAAGTGAACTGTCAGATTCGAAAGCTGACGGTAAAGATGAAATTAAGATTCCCAAAGTTAAGCCTGTTGTTAGGAAATGGATAATCGTGGGTGGTTGTTTGGCGCTCCTCATAAGCTGTTTTTTTATCTTTAGAGGTATGGGAAATCAGCATCCGGATTATATGGAGGAGAATAGTGACAAACTGAATGCCGGAATACGAGGAGAAGCAATTTGTGCTGATGGAAGAACGATGACATTTAAAACAGATGGCACTATCCCGGAGTTATCGTTGGATGCAAGGTGGGAAATTATAGATAATGTCGTTGTGATTTTTACCGGAGAGGGTACTGCCTATTGGTCCATTATTGACGGCTATATCTATGTCGGACGATATGAGGACGGACAGTGTTGGAATGAGGAATGGGTAGGTGATGGCGATTCCGGGGGGCTGGATGTTGTAGGTTACACTCCGGAGCCGTCTAAGGGAGAGAAACTGCGTGAATTTCACTGGTATGTTGGTGAAAACGGAGACACCGGATCGTCATATAATGAAGCCGCCGATGCAACACACACACCGGTGAAACCTGTCGGCATTGGTAACGGTGGTTCTATTCCACTTGAGATGAAAGGGCATGGGCCATATACACCCGATAAAATGATTGACGGCAATTTCTCCACCACTTGGGCTGTCAATCTTGATGAGAACGGTTATACAGCGGGGAAATATCTATATGGCCCTAATATCCAGCTTAATGCACGTTGTGTAAGTTCTATCAAGATTGTAAATGGCTATGCCAAATCAAAGAAATTGTGGGAGAAGAATTGCCGCGCCAAGTGGATTATGATCTATCGTCCAATTGCTCCGGATTCCGGAGATCCCGAAGATTCCCAGATCCTTTACAAAGGCCCCTTGAAAGATACTATGGAACCTCAGATTTTGCCCGTTAATCCTGCGTATGACCAAAGTGAAGGTACTGATTGGGTGACACTTGCCTTTTCATCTTCGCCTGATGGATACTATTGGGGTTCCAAGGCCGGAGATCTATGTATTTCTGAAATTGAGTTTATGGAATAGATAAAGTAATGAATATTGCATTCGCAATAGGATGGTATCGGATTGGTAATCAATATATTGCAAGATGGGGGTAGCACTCGGTGTATTTGCATCAATGAGAAATATTACCTAAATTTGCATTCTGTTTTGAATCCTTGTTGCAATGCAATTACCTTCATTCGAATTTCCGGTTTGCTCTATGTGGGCCCTTGCTGTGGCGTTTGTGGCTGCTGTTGCCGCAATGTCGCTGCTGATCGCCAAACTGCGTGCGGTAGTGAAGCGTTCCAGATCCGATGCTGCTGCGGCAATGCCTGATGACGCTTCGTTTCCTCCTGTATCTGTTATAGTATATGATTTTTCAAATGCGTCGTCACTTTGCGAAGTGTTGCCACGTATGCTCGAACAGGACTATCCCGCACCGGTGGAAGTGATAGTGGTCAATGATGCGGGCCGTGACGCTACGGAGGAGGTGATTGCCCGCCTGGAACGGACATACAGCAATCTCTACATGACATCTGTGCCTGAGGAGTCACGCCATCTCAGCCGGCGCAAGCTCGCCATAACACTCGGCATAAAGGCTGCCCGCTATGAGGCTGTGCTTCTTACGGGAGGCAACTGCCTGGTTGAATCGCCCATGTGGTTGCGTTCGATGATGCGCCATGTGGCCTATGGCAAGTCGTTGGTAATAGGGTGGGCATATCCTGAACGTCCGCTGAAGGATGATGACGGGGGCAAGGGAAGTGTGAGGTTGCGGTCGTTCGACGTGGTGCGTACCGCTGTGGAGTATCTCGCCTGGGCCATCAAAGGTCACCCTTGGCGAGGAACAGGCTATAACATGGCTATGCGCAGTGAACTGTTTTTCAGAAACAAAGGCTTTTCACGTACACTCAACCTGCATCGTGGCGACGATGATATCTGGGTCCGTGAGGTGGCCACACCGCAGAATTGCGATGTGGAGCTTTCGCCTGACTCCATGATCGGTGTCATGGAGGCTGATCAGGTGTCGGCCCATATGGCTGAGAAGGTGAGCCGTGAATTCACGTCGGCCAAGGCCGGACGCGGGGCGAGATTGACGTTCTCGTTTGTGTCATGGTGCTGTTGGCTGTGGTTGGCCGGATCTGTCATTGCCGTTGTCACGGGATTGCCGTATATAGTGCCTCTTACGGCAACGGGTTTGCTTGCCGTGGCATTCTGGCTTCCGGTAATGTTCATGTGGCGCTCGGCATCGGTGACGCTTAAATGCCGCAGGCTTTTTTTTACAGTGCCTGTTTTCATGTTGTGGCATCCGTTCTACACATTGTTATATAAGATCCGTTCGCGCCGTTCGCGCCGCAGCAATTACACTACGGTGATCTGAGCGTATATCTCTTATCGGATTAGTCGGAAGTGCTGCCTTTTTCCGGTGAGGTGTCGGCCGACGGGTTCCATCGGGAATTCTGCAATGCCGCCGCGCGCTGTTCGGCGGGATTGTCGGCCGGATTCCAGAATGAACGGTGTCCGAGTTCATCGGGCATATATTGCTGGCGGATGAAATGTCCCGGATAGTCATGGGGATATCTGTAATCACGGCCATAGCCCATCTCTTTCATCAGCTTGGTGGGCGCGTTGCGCAGATGGAGCGGCACAGGCAGATTGCCAGTTTCGCGCACACATGCCAATGCCGCGTCTATGGCCATATAGGCTGAATTGCTTTTGGGTGATGTGGCGAGATAGACGGTACACTCCGCAAGGGGTATGCGTCCTTCGGGCCAGCCTATTTTCCGGATAGTGTCGAATGTGGTGTTGGCTATGAGCAGGCCGTTGGGATTCGCCAGCCCGACATCCTCAGCGGCGAAGATCACGAGCCTGCGGGCTATGAACTCCGGATCCTCGCCTCCCTCCACCATCCGTGCCAGCCAGTATATGGCGGCGTCGGGATCAGAGCCGCGGAGGCTTTTTATGAACGCCGATATTATGTCATAGTGCATCTCCCCGTTTTTGTCATAAGCCGCCGGATTTTCCTGAAGCCTTTCGGTTACGGTTTTGTCATCGATCACTATTTCTTCATTCTCGGGGGTAGACTGCACAAGAAGGTCAAGGATGTTGAGGAGTTTGCGTGCGTCGCCTCCCGAAAAGCGGAATAGTGCGGTTGTGGATTCAACCCGTACATTGCGGTGTGAGAGAATTTCGTCACGTGTCAGCGCCCGCTGGAGCAGTTCCCGCAGATCGGTTTCGGATAAAGGCAGGAGGGTATATACCTGCGCGCGTGATAGTAAGGGGCGGATTACTTCAAACGACGGGTTTTCGGTTGTGGCTCCTATCAGGGTGACGGTGCCGCGTTCCACAGCTCCGAGCAGTGAATCCTGCTGTGATTTGTTGAACCGGTGTATTTCGTCAATAAATAATATCGGGCGCCCTTTGGTGAAGATGCTCCGTGCATCGGCCTGACAACGTTCAATGACTTCACGCACTTCTTTTACCCCTGAAGTTACAGCCGACAGAGTGTAGAACGGTGCGCCTGTGGTGTTGGCCACGATTCTCGCCAAAGTGGTTTTGCCTACACCGGGAGGACCCCACAGGATAAATGAAGCTACGTTGCCGGTTTCTATCATGCGGCGCAACACCGCTCCCTGGCCCACAAGATGTGTCTGCCCTATATAGTCATCGATGGTGGCCGGACGAAGCCGTTCGGCCAATGGTGCTTTTATATCCATTAGCGTGAGAGATTGAGGTTGACCGAAAGGCCGTAGGAGGAGTTGGTAGTGGGGTAGGCTGTGGAGGACACAATCGGGGTGTTGATCTGATGGTCGAAGAACAGTCCGAGTGTAAGGCGCCTTGAAAGCTGATAATTGGCAGTGAAATTTATGCCGATTGTGCGTGTGCCGCTTGTGGCCTGCGTGTAGTTACTCTCGATGCGTCGTATAAGAGCCTGCGTTTGGTTGAGGGAGAAGTCGGCATTGAGTGTGAGATCGTTTGACACACCGGTCTGGGTTCCTCCCCATTTGATTACAGAATTGAAATTGGCGATCTTATAACCGGCACCGACCACTATGCCGTAGCCTGTGGCCTCCACTATCTGCCCGGCTGAGGTGTTGAGGGTAAGAGTGCGCTGGTTGCGGTATTCGGCATTGAATGTTATTTCATTTTTGAGAGTTACGGACGCACCTATCAGAGGTGCGAATTTCTCGGTTATAGCCACTGACGAGATATTGTAGGGCGACGATGGTATGGGCTGACCTGTCAGTTCGTCGAGGGTGAAGCCGAGTTTTGAACCGTCGGCCTGAATCCAGTTGAGGTAGGATGAATACGACCCTACCGAATAGGTGCACTGGTAGGCGTGGCTTAGGGTGAACGACTTGAAGATGTTGCGCATGTTGCCGAGATTTATGAAGCCGTCGTAGGTCACACGCCAGTTGGGAAGCACGTGGGCGAATGAGGGGAACGGATCGAGATACTGTTTGTTAGGATCCGTTCCGGTATAAGCGGAGATGAAAGCCGGCACGAGCACATCAGAGCTTGTGGCCGATACCCCTCCCACTTCGGGATTGAACACCTGACCGGCATTTATGTTGCCGTCCATAAAGCCTGATGTGGGGTAGGTAAGACCGGTGAAACGGTCCTCGAAACGCTGCCGTATCACAGGTATGTTGGACAGGAATTTGTCGAACGCATCGCTGTGATAGCCGTCCTTGGCATTGTAGGATGCGAATGCAGTGCTTATGGCGCAATGGGTCTTGGTATAGGATCCCGAATATGTCACAGGCATGTCGGTGTACATGAACTGTATCTGCTTTGAGCGGTTGTCGGTGCGGTTGGTGGTCAGCTGCACCTTAAAGCCCTTGAACAGTTCCAGATTAAGTTCGATGTTAAGTTCATTGGCGTGTGAATACAGGGCAGGGGAGGTCTGTCCGGTTTCTGTCATAAGCCATCCGCGGTCCTTGGCCTTGTAGATATAGTCCTCGTCGGTGAACCCGAACGCGAAATCCAGTCCCGGCGCCATGGGGCCCCATGCAGTTGTCTGGCCGAATATGTCGCCTATGTTGGGGCTGAAAAGCGGTAGCGATGTGGTGCGTGTATTGCGCCATTTCACACTGAGTGTGCGGGGGCTCATGAGGAAGCGCAGGCCGTACTGTGCCACTTCCTGCCAGAAGGAGCGGTCCTCTTTGAGCACTTCGTTGATTGTGAATTTAAGCGTCTGGTTGCCGCGCGTCAGGATCTCCACCGAGTTGGGATCTATGACTTTGTATTTTACAGGCACGGGAGTGTTGTCGGTAACATTAGCCGCCGTTATTTTGATTTTCTTTGTGCGCAGGTTGTGGCGTATGGTCAGGGTAGTATCCTCCTTGAGCGCATAGTTGCGTTCGAACTTTTTCGGTTTCTTGGGAGGCGCGTTTGACTTGCGTGTGTTGGCAAACCGTTTGTTTATCTCCTTGAGATATTTTGATTTGTTGTAGATCGTTTCGAAGTTGACACGGCCGTCGACATTCCACACGGCCTGATTGTTGATGGAATTGCCGAGTTTGAGACCATCAATCTCGGCGCCGCGGTCCCAGCGGTAGGTGGCGTTGTAGGTCACGTTGGCGGTAAGGAAGTCAAGCACCGGCATTTTGTTGAACGGCGCGCGGTAAGTGGCCACGAAGGTCTGGTTATAGGCCCACGGCGTACCCATATGGAGTATGCTTTGCCAAACAGTGTCCTTCCATTCGCGGTATTTGTCGGGGAACAGCTTGCGGTTGACCGCACCCACTGTTTCCTCTATGCGTGCGGAAGTGTTGGTGGTGAGGCTCAGGTTAAGCTGCTTGGTTATGTTCCACGATATGTTGAACTGGCGGTCCCATATGAAGTTTTTCGACACAGCCACGGGGAGCTGGAACATTTGGTCTATCTCACTGCGTGTCTGCTCCTCGTAATAGTAGCGCGACATGGTGGTGAGGAAGCCTATGTTGGCCGGCAGATAGTTGAATTCCCATTCCTTGAGGAATTTCAAATGCTTGGACTTGCTTTTTATCCATCCGAACGGTTTCACCCCCTTGTTGTAGGGTGTGTAGGAATACTGGAATGAACCGCGGTAGTCGTTGGTATATTCGTATTCGGTAGTCGGGTCGTTGCGTTGCTGTTTGTTGAACGAGAAGTTGAAGGTGAAGTTGGCGGGATCCCAGGGCTTGGGAGTGGCGCTCTGAATGTCGAATTTGAAGCCTGACAGCGAGAAGCTCTGTTGACGGAGCTCTGTGATGGCATACGAGGATATGGAATCCCTGTCATGTTTGGTGGGGGCTTCGTCAAGCGCGTCCTTGAGCAGCACATCCTGATCAAGAGGGTTGTATTTAGGGGTTGTGGTCTCCTTAGTGTACGAATAGAACACGGGAGCACGCATTTTCACCTTTTCCGGGAGGAAGCGGCCCACGTCGCCCTGCACGGCCACGGTGTATTGCTGGTAATCGTCCATGCGGCGGCTGTTCAATCCCTGATCGACACCTCCGAAGCCGGCTTTCTCTATATGGGTGCCGAAGTTGACGGTAGCGATATCGCTGAGGGCCAGATTGGCATTGAGTTTTGCGGCCCAGCCTCCGGCATTGTCGAAATCGGTTACTTTAAGCTCATTTACCCACACTGTTCCGTCCTTGACTGTTGAGCTGTTGTTGCGCACACCCACAAGGATCACCCTCACATCGCTGAGGGTAGGGTTGCCTATCACAGCTATACGGTTGCGTTCGTCGTCAGGGTCACGGCCTGTGTAGAGTGTGGCGAAGCCTACACCGCTGCCCTCACGTCCTTTCTCTATGTTACGCTCCTTTTTCAGGTTTACGAGGGTCTGGAGGCGGAAGTTCACACGGTTCTCTTCGGGCCATACTATGTATTTGTCAGGCTCGCTGTATGGGTCATAGTGGCCGGCGGGAGTAAGTTCAAGGGGAACCTCATACTCGTAGTAGTTGTTCTTGACATCAGAGCCGAGACGCACGAATACCGACAGGTCGCCGTCGCGCAGTCCTGTCATGTCATCGATCAGTTTCTCGGCATGCACCCACATCTGGAGGCGCTTGTAGTTGCGCAGGTCGGTTGACGTGTTACGGTATACACCGCGTCCGTCGCCCGGTTGCAGTCCGGTGACTTTCAGCGACATTGACTGTTCGTTGAGCTGGGTTATCTGTGACTGGCCCGGATCAGTGGCACGTGACACTCCCGGAGGAAGCACATAGTTGACCGGCTGCCGGGCCGAGTTCTCCTCTATGTTGACCACCGATATGTCAAGCTGGCCTTCGGCCGGTGTGTCGTTGCGGTTGTTGAGATTGAATTCATAGGGACGCCACTCGCCTCTCACAAGTTCGAGAGTGGCGAAGCGCAGGTGTGTGGTCTGACGGAATCCGGTCATGAACATACGGGCGAAACGTATGGTGGAGAAGTCGGATATTGATCCTACCACCCTCTCATAGTCGCGCAAGGGTATCTTGAACTGATACCATTCCACTTCCTGATCCTTGCCGTTGCGGGTGCGCACAAGCGACACCTGTTTGTCCGTAATGAAGTTGCGGCCTACAACAAGATCTTCCGGACGTATGGATACTTTATACTGGAAATAACGTTCGTATTCGTTCAGCGTGTTGTCCTGGTTTATGTCCTCCACATCGGGTAGGTTGCGTGACGACTGGTAAAGGGCTTCGTCGGCATCCTCGGGCGAAAGTGAGTTGCCTTCCACACCGTTGTAACGTTTATAGCGTTCGAGGATCCCGAGGCGACGTTCGTCATAATCATGGCCGCGGTAGAAGTGGTAGTTGTCGCCCGCAGGGTCGTTGAGAGGCGATGCGGGGTCATTTTCCATTTCGGCAATAGCCGAGGGAGAGAGCTTGGTGCGCAGAGCTTCCACATAGTCGCGGTAGGTGTCGAATGTGAATTCGTCGTCATTCTTCAGTCCGTCAAGACCCACGTCCTGCACTTTGCGGGCACCGGCGTTGTTGTCGAAAGCATAGTTAAGCGAATTCTGTGTTGACACCCGTCCCCACACAGTGGTTTGCATCCATTGGTCGTTGCCGTCGTAAGGTATGCCGTTCTCATAACTTTTCATGCCGTCCTTGAGAATGTCCTCACTGATCTCGCCGAAGTTGAGATAGAGATCGCCACCGTCGAAGTTGGGGTTGTCAGGATCAAGGAACGGATTCAGAAGCCAGAACTGCACATATTCGATATTGGCCTGATCGAAATTGGTGGTTTCCAGTTTGCGCATTATTCCGCCCCAGCGTTTTTCGGGATTGAGGAGGTTGCCGCTGTCGTCGATATCCGTGGCGTCGAGGTTATAGGGGCCGCGTTCGTTAGGGTAATATGAGAGATTGAGCGTCTGTATGGTCGAGGATTCTCCGTAATTGAGATCGCGGCCCGGAAATATTTCCTGCGATGTTATCTCGCGGATATAGGGGTTCGACTGCATTTCAAGGTCGTTCTTGATGTAGCCGGGAGCCATGGAGGAGTTTTTCTGTGTGAACAGGCGGTCGATATAATACCAGTTGAGCAACGCACGGTTCTTGCCGTAATCAATGTTATTGCTTAACGCCGCTTCGGGGAACATGGCTTTTGGGCCCGGTTCATAAGGGGTTGAGGCGAGCGACCATGAGTATGGCGAACGGAGGTCTATTCCGGTCTGGCTGGTTTCGAAATCGTCGATATACGAACTGCCTTTGCTTGACCCTGATTTTTGTTTGGCGGGTATGAGCTGGGCGAACTCTCCCTGTATGCTCAGCGACGAGGGCTGGGTGGCATTCACCGTGGGTATTTTATTGAGCAGGCGTGTGAGCCATTGGAAATCAGTGCGGTAATTGAAGTTTAGGCCCCACATGGTGTTGGTTATCACTTCGTTGCCGATATTGACCTTTTCAGTAAGGGCTTTTTCGGAGAAGTGCATAAGCGTGGCCCCGATGTTGAAATTCTTGTTGAACTTATAGTTGAGGTCAAGTCCGAGAAGTGTCTTGCGCTGGGTAGAGAACATCGACTGGTTTTCCAAGGTCACGTTTATGCTTTGGCCTGAGTCGATTATACTTTGGTTTGTTATGGTGACTATGCCCATGGAGTAGTCCACGGTATAGTCGCTGTTTTCCACAAGAGTCACACCTCCGGCAGTCACCACCACTGATCCCCGGGGCACATTCATGGCGTTAAGCCTGATCTGTGAGCCTGACGAAGCCTGATACTCACCGGTGAGTATGAATTTGTTGCGGTCGGCAAACTGGCGCGCCACTACAAGGGTGGAGTCATATAGCTCGGGATAGCAGTACTGCTTGGCGAGGGCGTCGTTGTTGATCTTGGAGGCAAGGTGTGAGCCGAAAGGTTCAACTACAGGGAATATCACACGTCCGGTGGCCGACTGGATCGTATAGCCTTCTATGAAATCGAAGAAGCCGTCGGGGTTGGAGGATTCGTTGGAGTCGATGCGGTCGAGATTCATGACCTGAAGCAACGGTTGGTTGTTGATCCCAGGCACGGGAAGATAGTTTATCTCAGTACCCGTGGTGTCTGACAGATATTTGATGTTGAGTTTGAAGCGCTGCTTCTGTACCTGATATGCTCCGAGCGAATAAACGTTTTTCATCATGAGGTCCCACATGGGGAGGGAGGGTGAAATCGTTGTGCCCTTGAGCATTTTCACATACAGGGCTTTATCGGTGGTGGTGATGTCGCCGGAAAATTCACCTACCTGGAACACCTGTCCGTTATAGGTATATTCAAATGCCACACCGAGCACCTCATCGGAGTTGAGGGCCGATTTGAGCGATATATAGCCGAGTGTCGGGTTAAAGGAATATTCCGACGATGAGAGCAACCGGGCACTCTCAACCTTTTCGAAGTCGCGCCCTCCTTCAATTCCGTAGGCGTCGAGAGGTGCAAGCGCCTGAGTCACGAGGTTGATGTTTCGGGCGTCGGGATACTGGTCCTTTATGGTGGAAAGCAGGTTGTTGCTGTTGTTGGCCGGATTAGGAAGCGTAGGGTTGGGCTGCCAGTAACGGTTGGCGAGCACACTGTTCTCTCCGAGGTCCATGAATGCCACAAGATTGCGGCTCTGTTCGTAGTTGGATCCTTTGTTGGTGATCCATACCTCCATGCGCGTTACCTGCACCCCGGATGACACGTATGGCAGGCGGGATGCGAACTGGTCGTAATTGTCGCGGAAGAAATGTGCCAGGAAAAAGTGGCGGTTCTGGTCGTAATCGTCCACGTTTACAGAGAATTTGGTGGTTTGGGCGCCACCTTTGGTGGATACTGACTGCGACTGTGAATTTTGCTGCGATATAAGTGCCGTGGCAGTGAGTTTGCCGAACTGCAGCTGGCTTTTGATACCGAACAGAGCCGTGGAGCCGCGGATAAGCGACGATCCGGTAGTCATGCTCACGTTACCGGCCTCGATGGATTTCACTATATCGTCCTCTTCCCCTTCATATTGGAGTTTTATGTTCTTGGAGTCGAAATCGAATGTGGCGTCAGTGTTGTAGGTCATGTTGAATTTGAGCCGGTTGCCTACCGATGCGTTCACTGTGGCCTGTATTTTCTGTTCGAAATCGAAATATGTTTTGCGCCGCGCTGTCAGTGACAGGGCCGGATTGTCGGTGAAGTTGCTCTTTATGCCTAATTTGAGCTGTACCGATCCCTGAAGTTTGAGGGACACACCGCCCGGGCCGAAAATTTTTTCCAACGGGCCGAGGGCGAAATTCATGTCGAAAATGTCAAACGGCTGCTTGTCCTTGTTCTCCAGAAGGTCGGCATTGCGTTTGCGGTAATAGTCAAGCATCGACTGCCGTGTCTGCCAGTCGTTATACTGTCCGGGTGTGAGGATAAAAGGAGTGGCTATGTCCATGTCGCCCACACGTGTATGTATGATGTAGCATCCCGTGGCCGGATCATATTCCGCCTGGGTGGTTATGTTCGACGGAGTGGCGAGATCCGCGGCATATTCATCATAGAGCAGATTGTCAATCGAAGCCGGCACAGTGTAGCCTACCGGAAACGGAAGCATGGCCGAATCGGCGGGCGTGGTGGGCCCAACGGGCAGTGGCGGTGGGGCCGGAGGGGTCAGGGTGGACTGGCGGTATTGGGCGAATACAGGCGCAACAATGGCCGCCAATGTCGCCATGACGCCGGCAGCCACGCACAACAGAATGGATTTGCGCTGTATTTTTCTATTCATCTGACACCTACATCATCGACAGAGCCTGCTTGATTGCCTGCTCTACCTTTATGCCGGGCGATGCCTTGAAGATTTTGTCGAGGGCTTTCTGGGCCGCAGATTTCTGGTAACCTAAGATAAGCAGCGCTGCAAGAGCCTCGTCAAACACTTCACCGGCATTGTCGGCTAATGATAATAACGGAGTGTCAGCAGCTTTTATTTTATCATGCAAGTCAACTATTATGCGTTCGGCAGTACGGGCCCCCACACCTTTAACACTTTTGAGTGTGCGGGTGTCGCCCGAAGTTATCACTCCTTCCAGCCGGTCAGGTGCGATAGCCGAAAGGATCATCCGCGCTGTGGCAGCCCCCACACCGCTCACTCCTATGAGCTGACGGAACAGCGATCGTTCCCTTTCGTCGGCGAAACCATAGAGCTGGCGGGCATCGTCGCGGAGCACTTCGTGGGTGAGGAGCCGTGTCTCGGTGACACCTTCAAGAGCCGAATAGGTGAACAGCGATATGCTCATTATATATGCCACACCCGAAGCTGTCTCTATTACCACATCGGTAGGTTGCAGTGTCACTACTTTTCCGCGTATGTATTCTATCATCTGATGTCAGGTTTATTAATTTATGCAGATGTGATGTTTATGGAAATGAGGGGCACAGCGTGCGCTATGTCCCTCATCTTTAGAATGGAATATTCCGGTGGCGATTATTTAAGAGTCTTGAGATAGTTGCGGAGATCGTCGTTGGTGGGGTCGAGCTCGAGCACTTTCTCATATGCGTCGCGTGCCTTGGCCATGTCCTGAGTCTTTGCATAGTACATGCCGAGATACATATATGCTGCTTTGTAAGCGTCGGTACGTTCGGCAGCCTGACCGGCTTTGTCGTAAGCGTTCATCATCTCGGTGTAGGCATCTGCGGCTCCGGCATTGGGCTCTCCGTCCTTTACCTGGAAGAGCTGGGCTTTGGTGCGGTAAAGAGTACCGTTGCTCGGGGCTTTTGCTATGGCGATGTCAACAGCCTTTATGCCTTCGTCGGCTGCTGCGGCACGTTCGGGCGAGCCTTCGGGCAACGACAGGCCGTAGTTCATATAGCGGCGGGCGAGGATATAGTAGTCGTTGGTTGTAGGATTGCCTATCTCAATGAATTTCTGCATTGTGGAGGCTGCTTTGTCATGCTGCTCTGCATCGGTGTAGGCGCTTGACAGAGCCGGAAGAAGTTCGGTTTTGTCAGGATACAGCGTGATGGCTTTCTCATATACAGCCACGGCTTCGGGCGCACGGTTGAGGGCGGTAAGGATAGCTCCATAGGTGTCGTAATCCTTGAAGTTCTGCTTGTCGGCAGGTGCTGTCTTGAAGAACTTCTCGGCTGCGGGGAGTGCCTCTTCATAACGTTTGAGAGCCTCGAGGTTGTACATAACCATACGCTGCATGTAGAAGTTGTCGGGATCCTTGGCAAGAACCTTGCGGGCTATGTCGAGCGACTGGTCATATTTCTTGCCGAAGAACAACAGGCCTGAGAAGCGCTGCTCGTCTTTCTGGAAGTGGTTGGGGTTGTTCATGTACTTCGCATACTGCTCGGCAGCCATGGTGAGCTGGTTGTTGTCATAGTATTTCTCGGCAAGTTCGCGCTGGGCGAGGGCAGAGGTGGGCATTGCCGCATTGAGCTCCTCGAGTTTGTTGATGGCGAATTTGGGATTGACGCGGAAATACACGTTGGCATATTTCACATAAGCCTCGGGGCTTACGGGAAGGCCTGCTTCCTGTGCTGTCACAATGGCTGTTTCATATTGTCCTGCAGCATCACCGGGATTGTTGGTTGTGATGTCGCCGCGGAGCACGAACACTGCCGGTTCCTTGAACTTGGCCACTTTGTCGGCTTTTTCAATGTATTTGGTTATGTCCTTGGCATAGGTTACAGGATTGATGTTGAAATATGCACGGGCCACTTCGGCATAAAGGGCGCCATTCTTGGAATTGGTCTTGATGCCTTGGTTGAAAAGTTTCTCGGCAGCGGATTTGTTGCCGTTGGAGAGTTCGATCTCACCCTTGCCTATGTAGTTTAGTCCACAGTCGGGATTGGCTGCTATGCCTTTGTCGAAGAAAGCGAGAGCCGAGGTCTTGTCACCGTTGTGGAGGGCTATGGCTCCGAGATAATAGTTGGCTATGCCCTGGTCGGTGGCAGGGTTGCCTATGGTTTTTTCGAGGATTTCCTTGGCGTCCTCATAATGACCGGCCTTGTAGTAGTCAACGCCGTCCTGATAGCCGCCCTGTGCCATAACGCTCATGGCGCAACCTAACATCATGGAGAGGAAAACTTTAACTTTCATGTCTGTGATGGTTTACTGAATTTATGGGGTTATTTTTATTGCTTATATTTTATATGTAGTAACGTAGTTTTTGCCTGTTTATTTGACCTTGGCATAATAAAAAGGTTTAGACGCTTATTCGAGGCTTACCATGCGCGGTGATACGGTGGCCGGCAGAATACCTGTCATCTGTATCAGTTTTTGGCCACGGAATGAGGTCACGAAGCTGAAGAAACCCTGCACAATGCTTCCGCCGGCGGCTGTATTTATCATATATACCGAACGGAAAAGAGGGTAGGACCCGTCGAATATCTGGGCCTGATAGGGTTTGTAGGCTGTTACCTCATTGTTGCCGCGCACTTTCAGCACTTTCACCGAGGGGTCGAATGCCGTGACAGTGGTGTCGTTGGCCTCGCTGGCAGCTGCCAGTTCCTCACGTGTCAGTTCGCGTGCTCCGAGATCCGAGCTGATCCAGCTCACACCTATCACGCCTATGGCGTTTTTGTTTGCCGCTACAGCCTTGAACACATCAGCAGGGGTTTTCTGGGCGAATACATTCGGCCCGAAATCGCGTCCGTCAAGCAGTGAATCACGCATATACTGCACCGTGCTTGAACCCTGATGGTCAAACACCACCTCTATGTTGCCGAGCTTCTGCGACTGCACGTCGACCTCGTCCCACCGGGTCAGTTCGCCTGACAGTATCTGGGCAATCTCTTTTTTTGACAGAACTGTTACATCATTGGCCGGGTTGACTATCAGTGCCAGTGCATCAACGGCTATTTTTTTCTGCCTTACGTTTTTCCCTTTGCTTTTGAGGAAGTCCACTTCCTTCGGCGTGAGTTCACGTGTGATCACTATCGCCTTGGTCTTTAGGTCCAAAAGCGAATCTATGGCTGAATGCTCATCCACATAATAGGGTATTATGGATGCATTGGGATAGATGTATTCAAACACATCTATCTCCTGTTGCATTATGTTCTCGAAACTCGCGTCACACACTATGCTGCCTATGCCTGACGTGCTCGTGTTGCTGACTTTTTTGTCACATGATGTCATGACTGAGGCCATCATGACCGAAATGGCCACGACGGCCTTTGTTAAAGTATACTTCATGATTCGATGGGTCAAACCGACGGTAAGTTTTGGAATATGGTTGGTGGTCATACGTTTGAGTCTATGCCCTTGAACTGGCGGTAGGCACGCCATAGGCCGTATACTACCAGTAGCGATCCGCCTCCCCAACGTAGGCAGCCCCAATCACCTTTGGTCCAGTCAAAGAATCCGCACAGAAGGAGAATGCCCATCCCTACATATACTATGATCATTATCAGCCCGAATATCGTACGTAATGTTCTTGCTGATTTTTCGCTGTTGTTAACGTCGCTCATAATGTTGCAATTAGTTGTTGTGTTAAAGATGTTTACTCATATTAACACATTAAGTGGCGTAAAGTTAAGAAAAATTCCGGGCGTCAAACTGTCTTTTATAATCTATTAACAGAGCCGCTATATTCCTCCTGAAAATATTTTTGAAAATATTTGGTGGGTATCGGAAATTGTCTTACCTTTGCAACCGCAAACGCGAAGCCGCGCATGGCTCCTTAGCTCAACTGAATAGAGCATCTGACTACGGATCAGAAGGTTACAGGTTTGAATC
>URII01000002.1 GCA_900547825.1 uncultured Porphyromonadaceae bacterium | reverse complement strand
CAGCTTCTTTCCGCTTGATACGCATAGTTTATCGGCAGAACTTTCGCTCGTCATCATAACCCCACCGACACTACCCTATCGTCATTCTAAGTTCGGACAAACTTGACATATCTACCACCAATGAACGGTTACGATAGAACAAGACAAGAGTGCAGAAACCACTTAGGGCAACCTACTGCCCATATATATAATAGGTGTGGTTTTTCGCAACACCGACTAAAAATTTGAAAAAGAATAGAGAAAAAGAATAAAAATAATTGTCCAAACTTACTTATATTCAGATTATTATTAGTAACTTTGCGCCCTTATAGGGGCATATTCTGCCCTTGAGAGAATTTTTCACATAAAGTCTAACTTTATTAATTAAAACATTTTTAAAAACATTTATGGCAAATTTTGAAAACGTCAATCCATTGTCAGACTTCAATTGGGACGACTTTGAAAACGGTGTAACCGTTGGTGGCGACAAGGAAGAACTGACAAAGGCTTACGACAACACCCTCAACAAGATTCAGGAACATCAAGTTGTTGAAGGCGAAGTAATCTCTATTGACAAGAAAGAAGTTGTAGTCAATATCGGCTACAAGAGCGACGGCATCATTCCTGCATCGGAATTCCGCTACAACCCAGAGCTTAAGGTAGGCGACAAGGTTGAGGTTTACGTTGAAAACCAAGAGGACAAGAGCGGTCAGCTTATTCTTTCACACAAGAAGGCACGCCTCCAGAAGAGCTGGGTTAATATTAACGAAGCTCTCGAAGCTGATGCTGTTATCCAAGGTTACATCAAGAGCCGCACCAAGGGCGGTATGATTGTTGATGTATTCGGCATCGAAGCATTCCTTCCAGGCAGCCAGATTGACGTTCACCCAATACGCGACTACGACGTATTCGTTGGCAAGACAATGGAATTCAAGGTGGTTAAGATTAACCAAGAATTCCGCAACGTAGTCGTTTCACACAAAGCACTCATCGAAGCAGAGCTCGAAGCACAACGCAAGGAAATCATCTCTCACCTCGAAAAGGGTCAAATCCTCGAAGGTGTTGTCAAGAACATCACTTCTTACGGCGTATTCGTTGACCTCGGCGGTGTTGATGGACTCATTCACATTACCGACCTTTCTTGGGGACGCATCAACGACCCACACGAAGTTGTTGAGCTCGACCAGAAAATCAACGTTGTTATTCTCGACTTCGACGAAGAGAAGAAGCGCATCGCTCTCGGCTTGAAGCAACTCGCTCCACACCCATGGGACGCTCTCGATCCTAACCTCAAGGTAGGCGACCACGTTAAGGGTAAGGTAGTTGTTATGGCTGATTACGGCGCATTCCTCGAAATCGCTCCCGGCGTCGAGGGCCTGATCCACGTCAGCGAAATGTCGTGGAGCCAGCATCTGCGCTCAGCCCAGGACTTCATGAAAGTGGGCGACACCGTAGAGGCTGTGATCCTCACCCTCGACCGCGACGACCGCAAGATGAGCCTCGGCATCAAACAGCTCAAAAACGATCCCTGGGAGAATATCGAAACCAAATATCCCGTCGGAAGCCAGCACACCGCCAAGGTGCGCAACTTCACCAACTTCGGTGTGTTTGTGGAAATTGAGGAAGGCGTTGACGGCCTCATCCACATCTCCGACCTCTCCTGGACCAAGAAAATCAAACACCCCAGCGAATTCACCCAGATCGGCGCCGACATTCAGGTACAGGTGCTCGAGATCGACAAGGACAACCGTCGCCTCTCGCTCGGCCACAAGCAGCTTGAGGAGAATCCCTGGGATGTATTCGAAACAGTGTTCACTGTAGGTTCGATTCACGAAGGCACCATCATCGAGATGGTTGAGAAGGGCGCTGTTATAGCACTCCCCTACGGCGTGGAAGGATTCGCCACTCCCAAACACCTCGTCAAAGAGGACGGCACTCCCGCCAAGATCGACGAGAAACTCAACTTCAAGGTGATCGAGTTCAACAAGGACAGCAAGCGCATCATCCTCAGCCACAGCCGCATATTCGAGGACGAGGCCAAAGCCGAACGCGGCGAGGCTGCCCGTCGCCCGGCCAAGCGTCAGGGCGCACGCCGTGCTGAACGCGAAGAAGCTCCCATGCTCAACGCACCCCTCGAAAAAACCACTCTCGGTGACCTCGAGGCCCTCGCAGAGCTCAAGGAAAAACTCTCCGGCAAAAAGTAACAATCCCTGTCAATTGACACAATAGTATAAATGAACCCCGGAAGAATCGGCTTCCGGGGTTCATTTGGTATAATACTTCAGTTAATGAATTGCACGGGATTATTTGCGGGCGAAACGGGCGCGGATGCGCGAAAGGGTCTCGGGCTTGATGTTGAGATACTGGGCGATGTATTTCACTGGTATCTTGTGTATGATGCCGGGGCGGATACGGAGCAATGTCTCATAACGCTGTGTGGCGTTGGTGTTGCCGATCCACACATAACGCCGCTCAAGCACATACAGCTGGTCAAGCAGAGCCTTGCTCCACCACCAGTGCAGGTCATTGTCGCTGCGCAGCAGTTCGTTGAAGTCGCTGAAACTGACCGCAAGCACCACTGAATCCTCGAGAGCCTGCCATGAAAATGCCGCCGGCTCGCCGGCCGACATGGAATGTATGGAGGTGAACGGATCACCCGTTGTGGCAAACAGCAAAGTTTCCTCCGAGCCGTCGCGCATGTGCACGGCACGGAAAAGGCCGTCGGTGATAAAGAATATGCTGTCGGTCTTACGGCCCTGCTCAACAATGAAATCTTTCTTGGCTACACGTATTTCCCGGGCCACGGATGTGAGCCTGCTCACCGTCAGCCCAGACACCGGATAATCTATGTTCAGTATTTCAGAAAGGGTCATGTCTCATATCAGGTTTGCCACTCCGCCCAGAGAAGTGAAATTGTCAGTGCTCAAATTTACAACAAATATCGGTCAGTAATGCATATATCGCGCTACATTTATTGACTTAAATCATTTTATTTGGCCAAAGCCTGTTTTAACTTTGCGAATGTATAGATCATTGTAATTTCACAAACCGACATCAAGATGAAACAGAACTACGCTATCATTTTTTACATGTCAGCCATAATGGCTGCCCCGGCGCTGACAGTGGGGGCCGAACCGGCCACCGCCTCCGACGCTACTTTCGAAATCCCGTTCACACTCGCCCCCACACAGGCCGACATCAACCGCATGACTATAATAGATGTGGCTGAGGACGGCCGAACATGGTCATATGAGGACAAAGAGAAAGCTCTTTTCTACAGATATTCCACCAAACTCGACGCCGACGACTATGCAGTAATTCCCATAAATGTGACCGAGACCGATAAGCTGTTCCGTTTCTCCGTTTCGGCACGGTGCCAGAACGGATATTTCGGCGAATCGTTCGAGCTGTGCGCCGGTGGTGCCCCTACACCCGAAGCCCTTACGCCCATCTACCGCTCAGGCATGATATACAACGAGGACTACCGGCCTTTCGAGGCATATTTCGCCGCAGCGGCGCCCGGCACATATTACGTGGCTCTCCACATGGTGTCGCCCAAAAACTGCATGCGCTTCTATGTGCGCGACATTGCCGTGGAGCAGACTGAATCAAGCCGCTTTGTTCCGGCACAATGCAGTGATCCCGCAGTGACGGCTGCCCCGGCCGGAGCACTGAGCGCCACCGTTACATTCAACGCCCCGGCGAATCATGCCGACGGCACACCGCTGGATCCGTCGCAACAGCTCACGATAAAGGTTGTAAGCGCAGCCGCCACCAAGACACTCACAGCCATGCCGGGAGAAAGCGTCTCTACTGACATAGCCACTATCCACGGCAACAACACAATAGAGCTGATACCCTCCAACAACCAGGGCGAGGGTCTCCACGCATCCCTGAGCATATTCACCGGCCCCGACATTCCGGACAAACCCGAAGTCACAGCCACAGTAAACGCCGACAACATGTCGATGAAACTGAAGTTCAACGTAAGCCCGGTCGGCAAGAACGGGGGCTACGTCGATCCCGCCGCAGTGTCATATTCATTCCATTCCTATGTGGAGGAAAACGGCGTAGGCTCTTGGATCAAGACACAGGACATAGGCGTATGCACGGAATATGACTACACATTGCCGGAAGGCACTCCGCAAAATGTGGTCAACCTCGGCATAACAGCCTCAAACGCATCGGGCGAGAACACCTCGGTGGTAGCGATATCGGAAGTGCTCGGCACTCCACACAAAATACCCGCAAACGAGACATTCGCCGGCCACGGTTTCACTTATATTCCCGTAGTGATAGAGGCTCCTACCGATGAATACGGCGCCGAATACACTATTATAGATCCCGCCGATCTCCTTGAGGATGCCGCAAACCACAGCAAGCTCGCCATGGCCGGCTTCATAACCGATTACGGTGCCACAAAAGGCCAGATAGCCCTTCCGCGCTTCTCAACCATGGGCGTAACCTCGGCCAAGATCGGATTGCATGTATATTTCCACGAACTCATGCCTGAGACCTCCGTGGAGCTGTCAGGATTCGGTCAGGATCCCGTCACTGTAGGCACATTCAATGCCTCGGCACATGAGCGCGGATGGCACACCGTACAGTTCGACATACCACAGGAAATGCTTGACCGCGACTGGATAGCGCCCACCATCACCTCCTCATATCCCGGCGAGGAGGAAGAGGAATATATCATAATCGACAAATACTTCCTGCGCCCCGACGTGGCCGACGATATGGCCGTAGAAGCGATCTATGGTGACAAAAAACTCACCGTGACCGAACCCGCCGAATTCACAGCAGTGATAGAAAACCGTGGAACCCAGAGCGCATCGCTCACCAATGCCGTGTTCCGTCTCCTGTGCGGCGACACCACACTCGAAACACGTCCGGTCGATGAAATGGATCTCGCCCCGGGCCAGACAGCCGAGGCCACATTTGACTTCACCCCCACTGCCGACCATATCGGCACACTGTCGCTGTCGCTTACCATCGAGACACCCGACGACGATCCGTCCAACAACACCGCATCCGCCACCTTTGCAGTGGAAAAAGGCGAGAACCATATCATAACCGACTTGGAGGGCAACTGTAGCGACGGCGACGTGAACCTGCAGTGGACAGGCTTAGGCAAACTTGCCGGCTTCCAGAACATGGAAAAACTCTCCGCATTCTACTACGGATCGCGCCTCGGCGAATTCACCAACAAGGATCTCGACGGCAAAAACACATTCGTGATCTCAGGCTTCTCATTCCCGGGCAACGGCTATGCAAAGGCATTCCAGGTGTTCAACTATCCGAAATCCAACGTAGCCACAAGCAACTATCTGCCCTACAGCGGCGACCAGTACCTTATAGCATTCGCCCCGGATGACGAGATAACACCGGCCGACGACTGGCTGATCTCGCCGAAGGTAGCCCCCGGCACGGAAATATCATTCATGTTCAACATCATATCCTCAAAATATTCACCCGAGAAAATCGAGATCCTGATCTCCTCCACCGACAATGCACCGGAAAGTTTCACATCACTCCGCACGGTAAGCAAGTCGTCGCAAGGTTGGGAGAAAATAACGGAAACTCTGCCCGACGGCGCCAGATATTTTGCCCTGCGCTATATTTCATGCAACACATTCGGCATTCTGATCGACGACATAGACTATATACCCGAAGGCGGACTCCCGGAGGTTACATACAACGTATACCGCAACGCCTCGCTGATAAAGGAAAATCTCACCGAGCCGGCCTATTGCGACATTGACGCACCTGAAGGCACCAACCGCTACAACGTGGCAGCCGTGATCAATGGCGTGGAGCAGCCGCTTTCAAACTCGGCCATAATCAGCACCAGTGTCCTGTCCGATATAAACGGCAGTTCCTCACCGGTATATATACGCGCCGGAGCAGGTTCGATCCTGATAGCCAACCTTTCAGGAGAACCGGTATCGATACATTCCGTCGACGGCCGCACCATAGCCTTCTTCACAGGAGCCGAAGGGTCGGTGTCGAAGTCAGTGGCTCCCGGTATCTATATTGTACGCTGCGGCACCGTATCAGCCAAAGTCATGGTGCGCAGATAACCGGAGAATTGCCCGCATCACAGCGGATATGACCACCACAAGGAGGGCCTTGCCTACAGCAATGGCCCTCCTTTTTCATTTCCAAAGGTATATGCCAAAATATTCGGCAGGAGTGCCACGTTATTATAATGATGAACCTGTATGAGATACGCCGTTACGGCACCATGCTCTTTCTGGCCATATCAGTGATAGTGGCCGGCACATTCCTGTACTTTTCCGGCACCATAGTCCATGACCTCCAGCAGCAGGAACGCTCAAGGATGCAGATATGGGCCGACGCCACCAAGGAGATAGTCAACCTCAGTTCCTCGACCGACGGCTCCGGAGGCAACATCGACTTTCTGCTGAGCATAATCGAAGGGAACCGCAACATACCGGTGCTCCTTGTCGACGACCATGCCAACATAATCATGCACCGCAACTTCGACCTGCCCGAACCTGTCGACTCGGCCGCACCGCTTTTCATTTCCGAAGTCAACGCCCGGTATCTCCAGGCCAAGCTGCAAGACCTGCGCTCAACCCCGAATGTAATCCACATAATCATATCGCCCGACAATATACAGCATCTCTACTATGAGGACTCCCGCCTGCTGAAACGGCTCAGCCTCTATCCCTACATACAGGTGCTCGTTATGGTGGTGTTCATCTGTGTGGTATATTTTGCCGTGATCAAGACCAAGAAAGCCGAACAGAACAAAGTGTGGGTGGGCCTTTCGAAAGAAACCGCCCATCAGCTCGGCACCCCCATATCCTCGCTCATGGCGTGGGTGGAACTGCTGCGCGAAACAGGCACCGACCCCGACACCGTGCGCGAAATGGACAAGGATGTGAAACGCCTGTCGACCATCGCCTCACGATTCTCCAAAATAGGCTCGCGGCCCAAAATGGAGCCTGCCGACCTCTCCGCTGTAGTAGCCGCATCAGCCTCCTATATGGCCACACGCATATCGGCCCGCATCAAGCTTACATCGCACCTCAGCCCGCAGCCTCTGCCGGTGGCCATATCGGCCCCGCTGCTTGAATGGGTGATGGAAAACCTCATAAAAAACGCTGTCGACGCCATGGAAGGATCCGGGAGCATCGACGTCAGCACAGGCACCGACCGAAGCGGCAATGCGTTCGTTGAGGTGACCGACACCGGCAAAGGCATGTCGCGCAAACATTACAAGACAATCTTCAACCCCGGATTCACCACCAAACAACGGGGCTGGGGACTCGGGCTGACACTCGCCAAACGTATAGTCGAGGAATACCACGGAGGCCGTATATTCGTCAAGACATCCGAACCGGGGCGCGGCACCACATTCCGGATCGAAATTCCTCTCGCATAAACTTATCCGCCTACATGAAACAGATCTTTGTCACCGACCTCGACGGCACACTGCTCGGCAGCGACAGCCGCGTCACTCCGCGCTCAGCCTCCATAATATCATCACTGACCCGCGACGGCGCACTCATCACAGTGGCCACCGCCCGCACCCCTGCCACGGTGGAACCATTGCTCCGTGACACCGCCACGGCTCTTCCGGCCATAGTAATGACAGGTGCCGCGTTCTGGCACCGCGACACCATGGCCTACACCCATACCCGGCAGCTTGACGCCTCCGCAGCCTTATCCATCTACACGGCCTGCCACAACGCCGGGATATGTCCGTTTGTGTATATGCCGGCCGGCGACGGCACCCTTGACGTGCTCCATCACGGCACATTGTCGGATACCGACCATACGTTTGTCAACGACCGGCTCGGCCTCGCTCTGAAGCGGTTCCGCCTCAATACTCCTTACACCGGAACGGAATCCCCCTTTATGCTCTTTGCCTCGGGCCCGCGCCACAAAGTATTCTCACTTGCCGACACATTGCGCCTGCGCGGCGACTGCTCCATATCGGCTTATGTCGACATATTCGGCAACGACATAGGCATAATCGAGATATTCGCTCCCGGTGTATCAAAGGCCTCGGCGCTTCTGAATCTGAAAGCCATTACAGGCGCCGACCATGTCACCGTCTACGGTGACAACCTCAACGATCTGCCAATGATGTCCATAGCCGATGAATCCGTGGCGGTAGGCAACGCCCTGCCCGAGGTCAAAGCCGCCGCCACCCGCGTCATAGGCCCCAACACCGCCGATGCTGTGGCTCTCGACATAGCCTGGAGGTTAGAACGGTTCAGTTGAGCAGATCGGCTGTGATGTCAAGCGCCGTATGTATATCGCGCGGCGCCACTATATTGTCCCATACAGGATGTCCGGCCTCCGGAAGCAAGGTGAAACATATCCGGTCGCTGCTGATATTTTTCTTGTCATGGCCCATAAGCTCGGTAAGGCGGCTGTAATCTCCGCATTTGTAGACAGTCGGGCCATAAAGCTCCTTGACACGCGACGCCACGGCATAAAGCATATCCTCTTCGCCCGCGCCGCATAACATTCTCGACAGAACCAGAGCCGTCACCAAGCCTTGCGCCACGGCATGGCCATGCGGCACTTTCTTTCCATGCTCCATAGCCAGCATCTCAAAAGCATGGCCCGCAGTGTGGCCCAAATTAAGCTGCTTGCGTGGCCCGCGTTCAGTGGGATCGGATTCGGTAACACGGCGCTTGAACTCCACGCTCTCGCGCAAAAGCGGAGCCATATTGGCCGGAACTTCCAGATCCATACCGAGCACCCGCCGGGGCATATCCCCTCCGGCAAGCAAAGCATGCTTCAGCATCTCACCATAGCCCGAAAGCAGTTCAGGACGCGGAAGCGTGGCAAACCATTCAGCCGACACTATCACCTCGCGTGCCGGAGCAAACACTCCTATCTCGTTTTTAAGGCCCATGAAGTCAACGCCGGTCTTGCCGCCTACAGCAGCGTCAACAGCAGCCAGCACGGTAGTGGGCACATTCACAAACGGCACTCCGCGTTTGAACGTGGCCGCGGCAAATCCCCCGAGGTCGGTTACCACACCGCCCCCTACATTGACCACCGCCCACCGGCGTGTCACGCCCGAGCCGGTCATCTGCCGCCATAAATCACATGCTGTTTCAATGGTTTTATGCTCCTCTCCGGCAGGCACCACCGCCATACGGGCAGTTCTGAGGGCGGCGCATCCCCGCATCAACGGTTCGGCGGCACATACTGCCGTATTCGAATCGGCAATCACCATCACCCCCGCGGGGGCAAGCCGCGCCAATGCCGCATCTACAGCCGAACAGCTATCCGATGTGTATGTGATCAAGGTGTCCATTACCCTCCCACACTTCTGCGCGTCATCATCATATCATACACCAATGCAGGAAGCGCATCGGCAAACCGTGGCATGGAATCGAACACCGCATCGGCACCGGACGCCTCAAGTTCACGTATATCTATAGGCCCTGTGTTCACTCCCACGGTGAAAATGCCGGCAGCATGGCCGGACTCGACACCGAGCGGTGCATTCTCCACCACTATCGCCCCGGAAGCCGCCACGCCAGCCGCCTCCAATCCGCGCAGATAAGGTTCAGGATGAGGCTTGCCGTTAACAACACTGTCACCGGTCACCATTATGGCCGGATCGAAAACACCGGGATAGTCACGTTCAAGTGCGTCTATCAGCGAACGCTGTCCCGATCCGGTGACAAGCACACACTCTATACCTGCCTCCTTGAAGAAACGGAGCATTCGCCCGGCACCCGGCATAGGCTGTGGGGAGCCATAGCCGCGAAACAGTTCTGTCTTGCGTCCGTAAAGCTCCTTCACCTCCTGCGGAGTGACCCCGCGGCCCCGGTGGCGGCGCATCATTATGTCTATCACAGCAGCACCAGTCATGCCTTCCACCCGGAAAAACTCTGCTGCCGGCTCATCTATTCCCACTGACGAGAGCATCTCCACCCACGCCTTGGCATGCAGCGGCATGGAGTCGTAAAGAGTGCCGTCCATATCTATCAGCGCCGCCCGCACATTCATGCGTGTGAGTCCGTGTCGGTCAAGGTAACGCGACACTTGGGGTGAATAAAGTCCTGCGTGGTGGGTCATCACTTCTTCTTTGATTTTTTTGAGCCTGATTTCTTTCCGTTATCCTGCTCGGTTACAGGCTGCGGCGGAGCCGGAAGCAAACCTTCGCGGATAAATATCAGCGAATCGGCGTGGGATATAGTGTCATTTTCCACACTGCCCTCCGGCATATCCTTAGGTCCTCCTATACCGGTCCTCACTTTGCCTACCCTCGCGTTGCGCACTCCGCGCTGGAACACACGTTCCATCTCCCTCACAAGGTTGATACGGGTGGTGTCGACCAAAGCCACACGCTCCACAGCCATACCCTCCTTAACCTTGGCTCCTCCAAGGCGTATCTTGAGTTTGTCGGGAGTACCCTTGATGTTTATGCCGAATTTGAACGGTATCGGCGATTTAAGCACCGACACATGATAGTTCAGATTCATAGCCAGGTCATTGTGGCCCATCACGCCCAGTTTGTAACGGTCGATATTGAATATGAACGGATATATCTGCAACTGGTTGTCAGCCACATCCACCTGCACCGACATGTGGTCGATCATATTATGTGTCTTATCCTTGAACAGCAGCCATTTCGACACGGTTTTGAAGGTTTCCGGATCCATCACCACGAGCGAATCGCCCGAAATCTTCAGCACGGCGTTGAGCGACGCAAGGTTCACATCCATGTTCGGTTCCACTGCTGTTGTGACGGCAAGCTCGGCATTTATCACACCTGAGAAACTCGACAGCGCCGGCAGCAGCGAATCCACCGCAGGGAACATCTTTGTGAACTTGTCGATGCGGAAATTATGTACATCCAGCCCCATGGCAAGCGACATGTCCTGCTTGGTGGGGGCTGTGTAAAGGGCGGTCAAATCCACGGATCCCACATCGCTTGAAGCCGATAGGCGCCGCAGATTCAGCGCTCCGTCATGCAACAGCACCTCTCCACGGAAGCGGTGCAGCACAATGTCGCTGTATATTATGTTGCGGGAACGCACTTTAAGGGTGGCGTCGACATTCACAGGTATCAGCAAGGCCCCCATCACAGAGTCGGATGCCGTAGCCTCAACAGCCCTCTGCATGGCCTCGTCGCTCTCGCTGTCGGCAATACGCACAGCCGTGCCACGGGTCAGCGCCTCCGAGTAAGCGGCCCCGAGATATGCGGCCTGTGTCAGCTCGTTCACATCCACGGTGTCGCTTCTCACCGAAAGCTCGGCATTTATAACGCCCCGCCGCTTGGTGAGCGCATCCACAAAGTTGGTTATATGTCCGTTGAATGTGAAATCACTCCTGCCGCTCTCTATTCGGGTGTCACGCACTATGATACTGTCCATATTGAACCTCACATCCACATTTCTGAGCCTGTTGCGGAGCGGGAACAAAGGAGTCATCAGCCGTCCGCGGGCTGCCTTTATCGATCCTGACGCATCAAACCATTTAAGCAGCGACTGGGTTTCCTTGTCGGCACGCATGTCTATGCGGTCGCGGCCATCGTCACGGCGGCGACGCACGGTATCACCCGAGGCCGCGCGTCGAGCCATGCGTTGCGCACGGGCCTCTGCCCTGGCCAAAGCATAAACCGAATCGGCCCTGAGCTCAGGACGCGCCACCCTTATGGAGTCGAAAATGGCCCCTGTGGCCGCATTCATCCTCGGCCTCTTGTTGGGATGGAGCTGCAAGCCCACATGCGAGTCGGCCAACGAAAGGCGGTTGACGGTGTCACGGTAAAATATACGCCCCGCATCAAACGCCATAAGCAATTGCGGACGCCGGGCCTCGTTCTCAAACCTCCGCAGCGATGCGCGGCCCAGGATGTCACGCAGCACAATCACACTTGAGTCCGAATAATTGTTGATTTTAACCCGTGAGGCGGTTACACGGCCTCCAAGCGGCACTATGGCGCCGGGGGCCAGCGTGGCCCTGCGGTTCTCCACACCTATGCCGGCCGAAAGATCCTTTCCGGTGATCTGTAGAGGCATCATGTTCATGGCCATGGTGTCAATGCGCATCCCCACAGCCAGGAGCGAGTCTATGCGGCCCTGATCCCCCTCCACGGCATGTCCGGCGCTGAATCTCAGCCGGGCATGACGCACATAGGCGTCCATGCTCTCGTCGTTCATCCGCATGGTGAAATCCGTAAGGTTCACATCGCCGTTGATATTCAGCCGGTGGAAATTCGCCCTGTCGAGCATGCTCTTGCGCAGATCGAATTCAGTGTCGGCCACCATGTCGCCGCGCATGGTGCACGGCAACAGCTTCCACACCTCCGGGGCAAGGTTCTCAAAGCGTATTCCGCCCTTGAACCAACCCGTCACAGTAGGATCGGACAGGAGTTTACGGGCAACGAGAGAGGTCTCGAAACCTACTCCGCGCCCTATTACCTTCAGTCTTTCCACATTTATCACCGACCTGTTCATGTCCGCTCCGTCGATATCGGCCTTGAGTTCAGCCACGATATCATTCAGAAGCATGTTGCGGTAAACCAGCCGGCATGAGGGCACCGACAGCGATGCGGTAAGCGACGGCATTCTGTCACTGCCCAATTTATATGGTTTCAACAGTTTCACCGAGCCCGCGACGGTCATATTTGTCTTTACAGCCTTTGCCGGGCCTGCCCACTCAGCCGGAAGCCATGCTATGAGACGCGCAACATCCACAGGTTTCAGGTTGAAATCCAGTGTCTTTACCGTCAGCGCATCGTCAGCCATCGCCATTACAGTGCTGAACTGTGCCCCCACAGGGCCCAGCTCCACAATGAAATCGCGCAACCCCACCTCCGAAGGATTGTCATAATCCCAGTCTATCCGGCCGTCAAGACCGAAAGTTATGGAGCGCAACCGCGGCATTCCGGGCATTACAACCCCGCCTTCGCCGCCAAACGTGAGTTTGTACACCGGAGCCTCATGCCCCTCTATCACCGAAGGACGCAGCGTAAGTTCCGCCTCAGTGGAATCAGCCAGATTGAAGTAACGTATCGGAAAACTTCCATTGAGCGAAAAGCGGTCAAGCGAGATCTTCGGCACACCGAGAGCCGACGGCACAGTGTCCTCCTCGGCCGAGGGGGGCACGATATTGAAGTTAGCCACCGAATCGTTGACTATCACAGCATTGAGCCTCGGATTGCTCAGTTCCACATTGTCAAGCACCACCGAATAGCGCAGCAGCTCAAGAATATTCACGCCTGCATGGAACCGCTCCACTGAGGCCAGCGAATCGCTCCATTGGGGCAACCTGCCTTTCTCCGCTGCCGGAACACCGCCAAGCGAGCGCGACACTATATCCAGCGAATCAACCGTAAGTTCCAGCCGCGGAAAAGTGGACCAGTATTTCAGCTCCACTCTCGCCACTTTCACATCGGCGTCAAGATATTCCGACGCATATTTCTCCACCAGCGGAGTCAGCTTTTCCGGAGTAAGTATCATCACAGCCGTTCCTATGGCGAGTACTATCAGCAATGCCAGTACCACCACGGCAATTATGATCCATTTCACTATGCGCCACCACAATGGACGGCGTTTGCGTTTCTTCACGGGGGCATCCGTAGCATCAGCCGCGTGATGTTCATTCCTGTTTTCGCCCATAAGCATATCGGGATGTGCAGGTTATGTGGAAACATGCCTGCTTGTACTCATACTTTACAAGACATTTGCCCTCCTCACGCATGGCCAAAAGCACTTCGGCGAGAAGATTCTTCATGTCGGCAGCCGAGCGGTGCACCACATCGGCATTGTCGCATACAAAATTGGAATAGGATATATCCACCGTGGTGGCGAGTTTGTGCACCGACGAATCCACTGCGTTGGGATTCACCCTGCGCAGGCGCGCCACACACTCCGGGGTGCGGGTCACACTCGTGACCTTTATCCGGTAGGCCCCGCCGCCACGGCGCTCTAATGAATCGTTGAACCGCCGCCCTATCTCATGCAGCATGGCTGCCGCCTCCGGCACCAGATATGGCACTGAATGAGTCAGCCGGGCCACATGGAAATCGGGATTCGACACTATCTTGACAAGCGGGCGCCGCGTAAACAGATGCGAACGTGTGTCGTCCAACGGATCTATGCCTATTTTCTCACCCTCGGCCCAATGGATATAATTGCTGTCGTTGAACAGTTTGCCGTAATCGCCGAGATTACGTGTCGGCAATCCCACGGTGGGATCCGGCATTTCCTCCAACGGCTGTGCCACCGTACAGAACGAATCGGAATACAGCACCCTGTCGAGCACATCGTCCGAATCCATAACCTCAGTTACCTCATTAGTGCCTGACGCACACGACGAGACTATCGACCCCAAAGCCGCCAGAGCTGTAAATATAAAGAGAAGACTTTTCATTTGCGGAATTGTGACATTCGGGGTGCACACTCCGGCACACCCAACCGCAAATTTAAGCAAAAAGCCTCACGCAGCCAAAACCATTCTGTCAGAAATCAGGGCTCACCGTGGGCCGGACACTGCCGCCCGGACGCATCATAGGATTGGAACCCGGACGGGGATTGGAGCCCGGCAACGGATTGGGCCGGAACTGCGGCCTGACCGAGGGCACCACCACCGGAATGCGTGACGGAGCCACATTGGCAACCACCGAACCACCACCCCACGGGCCACCGCCCCAAGGATAATAATTCGGATAATAATATGGAGGATAGTTCCATGAGCCCCATACATCGGCAGGGCCGGCATTTTTGCCCGCCGACACCGACACACTTGTTCCGAGGTCGCCCGGCAGCAGGGCGCAGCCGCCACAGGCCGTGACTGCCATGGCGGCCGTAATGAGAAGTAAATTGTGGCGTTTCATAATTTCAAGCGTTTTAATACAGTTTATTCTATAACAATCCGGGCGAGAAAAAATAACCAATTTTAGAAGCTGTTTAAACCTTTTTCACCAAACGTTGTCGTATAATAGTCAATCCATAACAGGTACACCATATGAAACCCACCCTGCTCTGCAAGTTCGCCGCCATGGCGACCATACTCCTTGCGGCCGTCTCCGCGATGGCTGCCACAATCACCGGCACAGTGACCGACCGCAACGGCGACCCCGTCGATGCCACCGTAAGACTTCTGTCGGCTGCCGATTCCTCCTACATAACAGGCGTGAAAGCTGATCTCGGCGGGCACTACACGATTACCCATGTGAAGCCGGGCCGCTATGTGATCGAAGCCACCTATATAGGTCTGGCCGCAGCCGAACAGTCCGTAACTGTCGATTCGGCCGATGTGGACGTAAAACCCATAACCCTGAGCGACAAATCGCAGATGCTCGACGAAGTCAGCGTAGTGGCCGTAAAGACTCAGATAAAAGTAATGGAGGACACCGTGGAATTCAATGCCGACTCATATCAGAGCCAGCCCAACGCGGTAGTGGAAGACCTGCTGAAACGCCTCCCCGGGGTGGAAGTTGGGTCCGACGGTAAAATCACAGCCAACGGACGCGAGGTCACAAAAATACTTGTCGACGGCAAGGAATTCTTCGGCGATGACCCCACTGTGGCGTCAAAAAACCTCCCTGTGAATATGGTTGACAAACTTCAGGTGGTGGACCGCAAGAGTGATCTCGCACGCCTTACAGGCGTTGACGACGGAGAGGACGAGACCGTTATCAACCTCACCGTGAAGAAAGGCCACAACAACGGATGGTTCGGCAACGCCGAGGCCGGCTACGGCACCGACAGCCGCTATATGGGCACATTCAATGTCAACCGGTTCTGGAACGGCAACCAGCTCACACTGCTCGGCAATTTCAACAACATCAACGAACCCGGATTCGCCGACGGCAATGCCGGACGATTCCGCCGTTTCGGAGGCGACAACGGCCTTAACGCCACAAAAGCCATCGGCCTGAATTTCAACGTGGGCCGCGAAGAAATACTGCGCGTAGGAGGAAATGTGTTCTACAGCTATTCCGACCGCGACAACATCGAAAACCGCGAGCGCCAGTATCTTTTCACCGACTCCACCTCCTATGCCATGACCGGACGGCATTCACGCGACAAGGGCCACTCCGTGCGCGGTGATTTCCGTGTGCTGTGGAACCCCGATTCATTCAACACCCTCGAGGTGCGCCCGCGCTTCTCGTTCAACGACAACCGCTCGGCCTCCGCCGACTCCACCCTGACACTCTCAGGCCTCCGCGAGCCGGTGAACCGCAGCGTCAACCTCGCATCGTCCGACGGTCGCTCCACCGAATTCGGCATAACATCCATCTACAGCCACCGCTTCCGGCGCCACCGGGGCCGTTCGTTCTCCATCATGGGCCGATACAACTACAGCAATGTCCGAGAAAAGGATCTCACCGAATCGCTCAATGAATTTTTCCTGCTCGACGACAGCGACGAAGCCTATAACCAGTGGGCCGACAGCCACACATGGAGCCATACAGCCGCCGGCCGTGTCACATGGACCGAACCGCTCGGCAACGTGGCCAAAGGCAATTTCCTCACATTCGCCTACCGCATGAGCTACCGGTGGAACGATGCCGACAAGCTTGTCTATGACCTCCCCGACCCAGTGGCGGATCTGCTTTCGAATCCCCGCACATACGCCGCCGACCCGCTCCTCGACTATGCCCGCGAGGAACTCAACGAGCAGCTCAGCGACCGCTTCCGCAACAACTATTTCAACCAGGACATACGCATAGGCTATCAGCATGTGTCGAAAACCCATAACCTTGACGCCGGACTGTCGATAGTGCCGCAGACCTCCGAAAGCCGCGACCTGATGGACAACGCCCGTTCCATTCCCGCACGCCATGTATGGAACTTCGCGCCATTCCTGCGCTACCGCTACAAATCAGGCAAAAACCGGTCGTTCAACATATTCTACCATGGCCGTGCCTCCCAACCGTCCATGAGCCAGTTGCAACCCGTGCCCGACATGAGCGACCCCCTGCGCATCGTGGTAGGTAATCCGGAACTTGACCCCTCGTTCACCCACAACATCCGCCTGCGCTTCCAGGACTATAACCCTGCGCTCCAGCGCTCCATAATGCTCATGGGCTTCATCTCCGCCACACAGAACTCCATCGTGTCCACCACCACCTTCAATCCCGAGACCGGAGGACAGCTCACCGAATACCGCAATGTCAACGGCGTGTGGAACGGACGCCTCATGAACATGATCTCCATGCCTCTGCGCGACAAGCGCTGGCTCTTCTCCAACCACCTCTTCCTATCCTACGACCACTCCATAGGCTTCAACGACAACCAACGCAACACCTCCGGATCACTGCGTGTGGGCGAATCCTTCTCCATCGCCTTCCGGCCCAAGGATCTCGACCTCGAGCTGCGCCCTTACTACAACATACAGCACACCGCCAACACACTACGCTCCACAGGCAACATGACCGTGCACACCTATGGAGGCACATTCACCGGATCATACGTAAGTCCGTGGGGCATAACCATCGGCACGGACCTTACCTATACGGGCACATCAGGCTATTCCGAAGGATTCGACAACAACCAGTGGATGTGGAACGCCACCCTCTCCTACAGCTGCCTGCGCGACCGTTCGCTCACGTTCGCCCTCAAAGCCTACGACCTGCTCCAGCAGAAAAGCAACGTAAGCCGCAACGTCACAGCCAACTATATCGACGACGCCACCTACAACACCCTCACACGCTACTTTATGGTCAGCGTGGCCTACCGCTTCAACACCTTCGGCAAAGGCAACGAACCCCAGAGCCGCAACGACATGTGGGGCCCCGGTCCGGGACGGGGACATGGACCCGGAGGACCGGGACGCCGTCCACCACACCCCTGATGCATCCGTCACAAAAAATCATAACTGTCAGCCGGTATTGAAAAATTTGCCTATATTTACCGACGAAAAAACGGACTGACACACTATCCATGCACGTCAACAAACCATCCGATGACAAACTGAAACAGCTGCTTCACGATGAGCTGGGCTATCTTCCGGAAGGCGAAGGCATCGACGCCATGCTTCAACGCGGTGAGCTACAGACTTTTCAGGCAGGCGATGTAGTGATTGAAATGGATCGCTATTGTCCCGATGTGTTCATAGTGCGCGACGGAATAGTCCGCTTCACCGACATGGACAGCATGCGCGAACGCACATTCGCATTCGCCCTTCCGGGAACTATCTTCATGTCAAAACACTCGTTTGTAATGCATCGCCCATCCTACTACTCTGTCGAGGCATGTTGCGAAACCCAGCTGCTGCGCATAAGCCACAGCGACTTTTGGGATCTGGTGGGGAAATATCACGAGCTGGCACTCTACATGCTTCACTATGCCTATGGCGAAATGTTTTTTCAGGAACATAAAAACGCATCTGTAATTAACGGAAGTGCCCGCGAACGCTACAAAAAAATGCTCGGTGACCGCCCTTACATCATAGAGAAAGTGCCACAGCGCATAATCGCCTCATATCTCGGCATAACTCCCGAATATTTCAGCAAACTCAAACGTGAATACCTGAAGAAATAATCTGCTTCAAACCATCCTGAAAGTTTCACAATTGATCTATACCAACACACATTTCGACCTTTAAGTTATTTCTTAAACTAAATTAAGGGGATTTGATCAGCGCCGTATTATTTTTGGCATCAGAATTCCCTTACACTTTACTCATTAAAGGTCAAAGTATGAAACAATTTATTTACCAATCAATCACAGGCGCTGCAGTTGTCGCGGCACTGTTTCTCACCACGCCGCAACACGCTGAGGCACAGGCTCTCATACCAGCCTATGCCCACGGAGTGCTGATCAGCGCGGCATCGTGGGGCGACACACCGGCCTATGGTGTGTACTCGTTTCCCGTCTCGGGCTCGGATCCGTCCCTAACGGCAATAAAAACCGGCGAGGATTATGGTGCGACTTTCGGCGCCGTCTACGGCGGAGGCCATCTGCTCGCCACAAAGCCGGGGCTTATAATAGGAGGTTCACCGATAGAGATGGACTATAACATTTTCGACGGTGTGACATACGAACTTACCGGATCACGCTATGGCGATGCATACCGCACGCTGCTCGCATCCACTTACGACACAGCCACCGGAAAGACTTTTGTGTTCCTCAAGGACCGTTACTCAAACACCTATTCGTTTGGCACGATGGACACTTCATCGGGCTATTTCACCGAAATAACAAACAAACGGGTCGACACATACACCGGATGGAATGCCCTTGGCTCTACCCCGCAAGGACGGCTCTATGCCATCGACTACAACGGCAACCTTCTGTCAGTAAACAAGAAAACAGGCGAAACCACACATGTGGCGTCAACAGGTCTTACAAGCGCCTATGCCACCTCAGGCGAGATCGACCCTGCCACAGGCCGGTTCATTTTCGTTACTGTCAACGAAAACAGCTCATCGCTTTACAGCATAGATCTCACCACTGCCAATGCCGAGAAGATATATGACTTCGCCGACAAAGAGCAATTCTTCGCCCTGCACTTCACTACCCCTCAGCCCACCGACACAAAGCCCTCGCCAGTGCGCAGCTTTGCAGCCGACTTTACAGATGCGTCGCTCAGCGGCACCATAAAGTTCAACGCACCCGTAACCGATGACGACTGGGGCATGGGATCCGGCCCTCTGACATATTACGTATATATCGACGGCATTGAGGTAGCCACAGGCGAAACAGCCTATGGAGCTTCAGGCATAGAAGTGCCTGTAAGCGTAGCCACTCCGGGCATGTATGAATTCTCAGCCAAGGTAGTGACTCCCGGAGGTGCCCATTCCGACCTAATATCCAAGGAATTATGGGTAGGACAGGATATACCGGGCAATGTAAGCGACTTCAAGGCCGCGTATGACGGGTACTCCTTCACTCTCTCATGGGCCGCTCCCACAGGAGCCAACGGCGGATATTTCGACCCCTCAGGAGTCACTTACACCATAACCATGCTCCCTCAAGGCACCGTGGTGGCTGAAAACATCAGCGGCACATCATTCTCGTTTGATTATACCAAGCCCGCTGAACTCACCACCGTAACATTCAGTATCATGCCTTCATACGGCACTGCATCATTCTCGCCTGTGGAGTCCAATCCGTTAGTGATAGGCAATGCCCCGGAACCACCTTTCAGCGAGAATTTCGACAGCGGCGAGGCAAAGGGGTTCACAGTCATTGACAATAACCTTGACGGCGTATGCTTCCGTATAGCCGACGGCGTGGCCACCCTTGAATTCGGACGTGAAGGCTATACCCCCATAGCAAGCGACGACTGGCTAGTCCTTCCCCCTCTGCGCCTGAAAGGCGGACACGCCTATTATGTAGGGTTCCATGCCTACGGCCAGTACAGCATGTACACCGAACGTGTAGCCGCCTATGCCGCCACGGAGCCATCAGCCGACGCCCTGGCAGGAGGCACACAGATAGTAGCACCTGTTTCGCTCAACTGCGACAAGACAAACCCGGCCGAATTGGGCAGCTATTTCATACCTGAATCCGACGGGGAATACTATATCGGGATCTATGGATGTTCCATACCCGACCAATATGCCCTGATAGTCGACAATATAACCGTTTCCGCCGGAGTCACGGCAACAGCACCTGCAGCCGTAACCGATCTTACGGCAATACCCGGAAAGAATGGAGCCATTGCCATGACGCTCAGATACACCGCACCGTCGCTTAACTTTGTGGGCGGACAGCTCGACGCACTGACCAAGGTGGAGATATACCGCGACGGCACTCTTGCAGGCACACAGACACCGGCCATGAACGAAACCATGGAATGGACCGATCCTGAACCCACCGAAGGCGACCACACCTATACGCTCGTGCCCTACAACGGTTCCGATACCGGCGATCCCGCCAAAATCACCACCCATATAGGTATCAACCGCCCGCTCCCCACAGCATCCGTAAACGTAACTTATGGCAGCCACAAAGGCGAAGTGGTGCTCACATGGGAACCTGTCACCGCCGACATAACCGGAGGCGAATTCGACGCATCCTCAGTGACCTACAAGGTGATGCGTGTCTACAACCGTTCATCCGAGCTCCTGGCTTCCGGACTCACCGAATGCACATATACTGATGAGTTCTGCCATCCCGATACGGAACAGGCCGCCGCATACTACACTGTCATAGCCACTACACGCGGAGGCGACGGCGATCCCACCAACACCCCGTTCGTATGCCTCGGCAAAGACTATCCGTTGCCTTTCACCGAGTCGTTTGCCGACGGAAACCTCACCCATACCGTATGGATCACAGGCAATGAAAGCCTCAACAGTGTATGGAACATCAACGAGGACAGCGACATAACGTATTTCACCTCACAGGACAAGGACAATGGCTACCTCTACTTCAACACCATAGCAGGCACCGACAAAGGTTCATTCTATTCCGGACGCATATCGCTTGAAGGGGTACCTGATGCCGAACTGCGCTTCTATGCCGTGACACCCAATCCCTATGCGGCAAGCACAATCACAATTCGCATCGATTCAGGCGAAGGTTTCGAGGATGTGGAGACAATCTCCCTCTTTGCCGATCAGGGAGCCAACATGACCTGGAAACTATTCAAAGTCAACCTCGGCCGATATGCCGGCAAGAGCATCCGCATAGCTTTCGCTGTGGAGACAATTACACCCTTTGTAGCTATCGACAATATCACGGTGCGCGGCCTGTGGCCTGACGACCTCGCCATAACAGCCTTCAGCGCTCCAGCCGCCGTGGATGCTGGCAAACCGTTTGAAATCACAGCTAAAGTGATCAATAACGGATCGCAGCCGCAACAGGACTACAAAGTTACCCTGTATCGTAACAATCAGGCCGTAGCCACACTTCCGGGCACACAGCTTGAACCTGACGCCACAGCCGAATTCACATTCACCGAAACAGCCGAAGCCGTATGGGGCAACGTGGAATATCATGTCACCGTCGATCTTCCCGACGACGCCGTCGTATCCGACAACACCTCAGCGAAAGCCTCAGTGACTGTGCGCGGCAACAGCCTGCCCATACCCGAGGCCCTCAGCACCTCTATGGCCGACAACGGTGCCGTCATTTCATGGATGGCTCCCGACCTCGAAAGCGGAAAAGCCGACATACCGGTGACAGGTGGTATGGACGACGTCACCCCGTTCTCCATAGGTCTCGCCCATTCGCAGCTCGGAGCCGACGACAACACAGGCGGCTGGCTTATGATTGACGGCGACGGTCTTCCCACCATCAGCGACACCAACCTCAGCGATCCCAACCGGTGCAAGCCTGCGGCTTTCATGGCATTCGACAACAATGAAATAGATTGGGAAATGTTCACCGACAACGACGGCGACGGCCTCAGCTTCATAGCATGGGCCTCCGTAGGCGGACGCAATGACGACTGGATCATCTCGCCCCGCCTCAACGGCAACGCACAGACCATAAGCTTCTATGCAAAATCGCTCATGGACTCGCCCGAAAGCTTTGAAGTACTTCTTTCATCAACAGGACGCACTACTGCCGACTTCACCATAACAGGCGAACGCCGCGTGGCTTCCACAGGCCAATGGGGCAGAGTCGACATTGAAATACCCGAAGGGACACTCTTTTTCGCTGTCCGATATGTAAGCTACGACAACTTCGCCCTTATGCTCGACAATTTCAGCTTCACTGCCGCCGGACCTACAGTAGGTCTTGACCTGAAAGGCTACAACCTGTATTGCAACGGTCTGAAGCTTAACACAGAGCCCATCACAGTGGAGACCTTCATCCACACCGCCGCCGAGGCAGGCCATTCCTATCAGGTAACGGCTCTCTACTCCGATGGCGAATCCATGCCCTCCGCAGCCGTTGTCCTGCAACCCTCCGGCCTCGGACAGATTAACGGTGACCACGACCTCCCTGCCACTTATTACAACCTTCAGGGCGTCAGAGTCGACAATCCCACCCCGGGCATCTACATCCGCCGCCAGGGCGACAAAGCCACAAAAGTCCTGATCCGATAATCCAATCAAGAAAAGGAACCAGTCTCGCGGTTCCTTTTCTTTCCCATACAACCCGGACATTTAATCCGGATACACAATGGAATTTATGCAGAATTGTTAAATCTTTCAGTGAAATTTGGTTCAATGAACGAAAATGACTAACTTTGTGTTGTCTATTAAAGACAATGCCCCTCTTGGACGAGAAATGCCAAGACCCAACCGCTCAATTTAGGGCGGTTTTTTTGTTAAAAACAATGGAAAAACAAAAAGTAATCGTATACGTAGATGGATTCAATTTCTACTATGGTCTAAAAGCTAAAGGTTGGAAAAAATATTATTGGCTTGACATAGTGAAATTTTTTGAATCAATGCTATCAACAAATCAAGAGCTGGTAGAGGTGAATTATTTTTCAGCTCGTCCACATAATCCTGTCGCAGCCCGAAAGCAAGATTTGTTCTTTAGCGTCAATAAACTTAACCCCAGGTTCCATCTAATACTTGGGAAATATTTGAAGAAAGACTCTCGTTGCCCTCATTGTGGTGGAACTATACATACTTTTGAGGAAAAAGAAACTGATGTACGAGTTGCAACACAAATGATAAACGATGTCTATAAAAACAGATGCGACATAACTATCATTGTTTCTGCTGACAGTGATATGGTGCCATCCGTCGAGCTTATACGGGATATAGCACCGGGGCATAAAATATTCGCTTATTTCCCACCTCTTAAACACTCTATTACCCTGTCAAATTCTTGCGACATGGTAAGAAAATTATCGGAATATAAAGCTCGATTCAATCAAGCAGTCCTACCCGAAGAAGTCGAATTGCCAAGTGGTTTTGTTGCCAAGCGACCTGAAAATTGGAGATAGAAACAAACCCTACGCAAACGAAAAAGCGTAACTTTGCATTTCGGAAATTTACCCGACATTCCGCGACTTGCCATGAACATGATCTATATACTGAACGCCACAACACTTGCCGGAGGAGGCAACAAATCGTTCATCCGTATGCTGGAGGCTGTGCGTTCCCGTCACAACGTTATGGTGATATGCCCCGACAGCCGCGACATCACCCCTTGGCTCCGCAGCCGGGGAATTCCGGTAAAGGTGTTTCCATATATATTCGACATACGGCCCGACCATGCCACTGTGACGGACATTGTTATGTTCATCCCGCGCCTTATAAAGCGGAAGCTGTTCAATTACGTGGCCGCAAAACGCCTGTGCCGGATAGCCCGGGACTTCAAAGCCGACATACTGCACTCCAACACCTCCGTAACCGACATAGGCTTCATGGCAGCATCACGTCTCGGGCTGCCCCACGTGCTCCACGTGCGCGAATACGGCGACAAGGACTTCGGAATGCACATCTACGGCCTGGGCAAACGGCTATTGTCGCCCGAAGCATACTCGATATGTATAACACGCGATATAAGCCGTCACCGCGGCGTCGACACCCATCCTCGCTCCACGGTGATCTATAATGCAATAACCGACGGCGCCATGCGCTACACCGCCGACAAGGAGCCTTACTTTCTCTATGCCGGACGAATAGAGGAAGCCAAAGGACTCGACGACCTCATTGACGCATATACACACTATGTGGCCGCCACCCCGGCTCCCATGCGGCTGAAACTCGCCGGAACATGGGAGACCCCGCGCCGCACAGCCTACAAGCACTCGCTTGAAACCGCGATAGAACGGGGCGGCATAGCACACCTCGTCGACTGGCTCGGCGAACGCACCGACATACACGATCTCATGTACCGCGCCTCGGCCGTGATCATACCATCAAGGTTTGAAGGCTTCGGACGGGTAATGCCCGAAGCCTTAGCCAACGGATGTCTCACCGTGGTGCGCGACACCGGCGGACTGCACGAGCAGCTTGAAAACGGCCTCTCCATAACCGGCGGCGAAATAGCGTTGCGTTTCACCTCCGTTGCCGAACTTGCCGCACATCTCACCGACATAACCCGCAAAGGCCCTGCGGCATTCACCGGCATGATCCGCCGCGGACAGGACACAGTGTCGCAACTCTACACCGCCGAATCATCCGGCGATGCCGTAAACCGGTTCTACGACCGCATAATGGCCGACCGGTCAAAATCCTCCACCTGAAAATCACCATCACCATGAGCACTTTAGGACACATAGCCTACCGTATAGGCTCCATATTCGCCCCGCTCGCCACATTGGGCGCTCCTTGGCGCCGCCTTACCTGCGCGCTCTACACCGGCTACATCGCTCCGCGCTTCCGTAGTTTCGGTTCCACAAGCCGTATATCCCGCTTCAGACTCCTGCGCGGCGCCCGCTATGTGACAGTAGGCGACAACTGCTTTTTCGATTCGGATATCACCCTTACGGCCATCGACTCGTGGCTGTCCGACCACTTCACGCCCTCCGTCACCATAGGGTCAGGCTGTTCCATCGGGGCTTATTCCCATATAACATGTATAAATTCCGTAACATTAGGCCGTAATGTACTCACGGGCAAACGGCTGCTTGTAACCGACAACTCCCACGGGCTCACATCGGCCTCATCGCTTGACACGCCTCCCCTTGACCGCCCGCTCTATTCGCCGGGGCCTGTGACAATCGGCGACAACGTGTGGATCGGCGAGAACGTGTCCATAATGCCGGGTGTCACCATAGGCCAAGGCTGCATAATAGCCGCCGGAGCCATCGTCACTAAGTCAGTGCCCCCTTACAGCCTTGTGGCAGGCATTCCGGCCCGTGTGATCCGTTCAATGCAGTGAAATTCACTCCGGCTTCCGGGGCTCGGCACGCAACGCATACGTGTCGCGCAACCTCTCCATTCCCCCCGGATCTGCCCTGAAAGCCCTGTCATCGGCCATTATGTCGTACGATTCACGTATCATGGCCTCAGTTACCTTTTCAGGCGCTGCCGCAGGCACAGCCACAGTAGGGAGCAGTTGCGGCAATCCGAAATAGCGCGTAAAAGAATCAAGGGTCATGGCTGTGGCCCGTATCTTCCCTTCCATGGAATAACCCGCTATATGCGAGGTGGCTATGGCCGCACGCTTCATAAGTTCCAGGGATATATTGTCAGGTTCCCCCTCCCAGCAGTCAATAGCCACATTTCCTATCACACCGCTGTCAAGCCCTTGTATCAGGGCCTCGGTGCAGCACACCGCCCCGCGGGCAGCGTTTATCAGCAGCGGACGGCGACGGAGCTTCGACACAAAATCCATGTCGCATAAATGCCATGAAGCAAACGGGCCCTCCTTGGTCAACGGCGTATGGAACGTCACCACATTGCAGCGCTCGGCTATCTCGTCAAGGCTCACAAAACCTTCAGGGCCTTCGGCAAGCGCACGCGGCGGATCATTCACAAGCACCTCCATGCCCAGGGATCGCCCCCATGCCACAACTATCTTGCCGACATGCCCCGCGCCCACTACTCCGAGAGTCACCTCCCGCGGATCAAGACCGGTGGCCAAAATGGCGGCCATGACATACTGCGCAACAGCCGGGGCATTGCATCCCGGAGCGTTCACCGCATAAATGCCGTTCTCCCGGCACCAGCTGCAGTCTATATGGTCAAGGCCGATAGTAGCGGTAGCTACGAATTTCACGTTGCTTCCCTCCAACATTTCGGCATTACAGCGGTTGCGGGTGCGCACAAACAGAGCATCGGCCTCACGCACGGCGTCAGCATCGATAGCCGGAGTCGACAGATAGGTCACGTCGCCCACATTCTCAAGCACCCCTTTTATGAACGGGATATTCTCTTCTACAATAATTTTCATGGTAGTATCACGGAGATAGTATATTCTATTATAAATGGGTCCACACCGTCAGCGCCGTGAACACAACCACCATAGCCGGCACAGTGAAAGCCGTCCACCGCCGCTGGGCGTTGATAACAATAAAATGACCGGTCTGGAAAGCCATGCACACAAACAGCACCGGCATATATGCCTCCATGGCAGGATAACGCACCGCACCCGCCACAGTGGCCACCAAGGCAGCCGTGAGCAACAGTCCGTTATTGCCGCGCGAGCGTGAATTATAGCTCATTATCCTTACTAAATTCACTCCACTCAGAGTCATTCCCGCCACAACTGTCAGCACAGCCGTCACCGTTGCCGCTATAAGCTGCGAATGGTCAGCCACCGCAAGCCCTCCGGCGGAGAAAACATCATACCGCACCGGTGCGCCCCAGCCCCATAATATCCATGCCGGAGTAACAGCGCCCAATATGCCCGCAAGCATGGGCCGAAGCTTGAAAATATGCATCTGCCCCAACCCCACGGCCAAAACAATCAGAAACACAAGCGCCGACGGTATGAACACTCCCGTCACGGCTATTATCAGAAAAGCCAGAAATACCCTGCGGGTCTGTCGCGGAGCATTATACGACCGCATGAACACCCACAGCGCCCCTGTAAGAGCCAGAGCGGTCACAACGCCCGGATTCACTCTTTCCGCCATGTATGGATCAGTAGCCATCATAAGCGGCAGCAGGGCTGCAAAAACAGCCGAGCGCCCGCGTGTTATGTTGAACGTATGGTCAATACCCAAGGCGCCAAGTCCTGCCACATAGGCCAGAAGCATATTCACCACTCCCGCGCCCGAAGTCAGCGCCCCGGCCCATATCATGGCTATAAGGCCCCACAGGGCGGTCAGCGTGGCCCCCGCCCGGGAGTTCACGAACGCAGCAAGCCGTTCCTCGAAATTCCTAAGCATCCATCAGGTCGCGTCCTATGTCGCGTCGGCAGTACATCCCTGCGAACTTCACCGTATCCACAGCCTCATAGCTTCGTGCTGCTGCCTCGGCTATGGATTCGCCATAGGAGCTTGCCGCAATCACGCGGCCACCCGAAGTCACAAGGCGCCCTTCGTTGTCTATCTTCGTGCCTGCATGGAAAAGTATGGTTCCGCTCACACTCCCACATCCTTCCACCGGCACACCTTTCTCATAATGTCCGGGATATCCGCCCGACACCATCATCACAGTCACAGCCGTACGTGGATCCTCATTCAGGCATGTCGCCGAGATCCCCCTTGGCGGCGCCCCTCAGCAGAGGCACAAGATCCGAAGCGATGCGCGGCATTACCGCTTCCGTCTCCGGATCGCCCATGCGCACATTATATTCTATCACCATCGGGTCGCCGCCCACATTGATAAGACCGAGGAATATGAACCCGCGGTAATCTATACCGTCGGCAATCAGTCCCTCTATCGTGGGCCGTATGATCCGGTTCTCCACCTTGGCCATAAACTCCGCATCGGCAAACGGCACCGGGCTTACGGCACCCATACCGCCTGTATTCAGGCCCGTATCACCTTCGCCAACACGCTTGTAGTCCTTGGCCACAGGCAGAATGCGGTAACCCCCGTGTCCGTCCGTAAGCACGAACACCGAGCACTCTATACCGCTGAGAAACTCCTCTATAACCACTGTGGCCGATGCAGCCCCGAATTTGCCTCCGAGCATCTCGTCGAGCATGGTGCGGGCCTCATCCAACGAGTCGAGTATCAGCACCCCCTTGCCGGCGGCAAGTCCGTCGGCTTTCAGCACATACGGTGGATTCAGCGACTCCATGAATCTTCTCCCCTCCTCTATATTGGAGTAAGTCACGCTCTTGTAGCGGGCGGTAGGTATGCCGTGGCGCATCATGAACTCCTTGGCAAACTCTTTGCTCCCTTCCAATGCGGCTCCGGCCTTCGACGGGCCCACCACAAGGGTTTCCGGCGACTCCTCGGCAAGGAAATCCCGGATCCCCGCCACGAGCGGATCCTCGTTACCGGCCACCACCATATCCACATCATATTCCTTTACTGCGGCAAGCACAGCCGGAAAATCCATCGGATTCAGGGGCAGATTGGTGCCATACAGCCCTGTGCCTCCGTTGCCGGGAGCTATATAAAGGTTACCGGTCTCGTCACTCAGGCTCATTTTCCAGGCCAATGCACATTCGCGTCCGCCTGATCCTAACAGAAGGATATTATGCTTCATATTCGGGAGTTATATTTATTTTTCAGTAATTCTACAGTTTTACACTATCGGCTGCGTCACTTGCGCCAGCCGCGGCGTTCGCGCATGAACACCTTTTCCTCCGGCGCCGGTAGCGACGGACGTTTGTTCACCAGATTTTTCAACGCTCCGGGATTGCGGCGTCCGGCAAGCGGATTCTCCGGCAGCTCGCTGCGCTCCTCCCTCTCGTCACGGTCACGGCGTCCGAAACGGCCTTTCACCGGACGGTACACACGTTCTATATTGTTTCTCGGCTCCCTCGGCTCTTTCGCCGTGCGCGGGCCCTCCTTGCCTCCGAAACCCTTGGCCCGGGCCTCGGCTTTCCATTCGCTGTCGCTCAGGCGGCGCTTTTTCTTGTCGGCGATACGCCGCGGACCCTCCTTGAGCTTTCCGCCTTCGCGCTTGAACGTGGCGAGTTCCCCGTCAAATATCACATATTCGCGCAACTCGCATTCCAGAGGCCCGTTCATCATAGGCACCTTGAGCGACGGAGCAAGCCCTATCTTACGGAAATACTCCTCCTTGTAGCCTATTATCCAAGCATGGTAGCCCTGGAACACATGTTTCAGCTTCGAGCCTATGAGCGAATACAGCCCCTCCATGTCAGGCGCCGATATGCGCTCGCCATAAGGAGGATTCATCACCATGACCCCTCCGGCCGGAACCGACTCCCACTGCTGGAAAGGCTTGGTGTCAAGCGTCACGTAACGCGCCACGCCGGCGCTTTTGAGGTTACGCCGGGCTATCTCCACAGCCTTGGGCGATATGTCGGCGCCGAGAATGGGATGTGTCACCTCACGCTCGCCCGAGTCATCGTTATACAGCCGGTCAAACAGCTCGCTGTCAAACCCTTTCCACTGTTCGAAAGCAAAATTGCGGCGATACACGCCCGGCATTATATTGGCCGCTATCAGCGCCGCTTCCACTAAGAATGTGCCCGACCCGCACATGGGATCGATCAGCGGGGCGTCGCCGCGCCAGCCGGTTTTGAGTATTATCCCCGCGGCAAGCACCTCGTTTATAGGCGCCTCCGTCTGGGCCACACGGTAGCCGCGCTTGTGGAGCGACTCGCCCGACGAGTCGAGCGACACCGTAACCCTGTCGCCGGCTATATGCACATTTATCAGCACGTCAGCGCCATTCTGCCTCACGCCGGGACGCTTGTCGGGCCCGAAGCGGTCCTTGAACCAGTCCACTATGGCATCCTTAGCGCGGTAGGTCACAAAACGCGAGTTGGTGAACTCATCGCTGTAGACCACCGAGTCAATGGCGAACGTCTTGTCAAGTGTGAGTATCTCGCTCCAGTTGATCTCCTTGATCATCTCATAGAGCGAATCCGTGTCACGGGCAATGAACTTACATATCGGCTTGAGAATCCTCAAAGCCGTTCGGCAACACAAATTAGCCTTATACAACATTTCCAGGCCCCCTTCGAAGGAGACCATCCTGAGTCCAGGCTCGACATTCTCTGCCCCGAGGTTTCTCAGTTCCTCAGCCAGCACATCCTCTAATCCGCAGAATGTCTTTGCCACCATTTCAAAATTCTGTTTCATCGCCATGACAGATATTTAACAAACGTAAAATACTTCCACAAAGGTAAGCATCTTTTTTCATACGGCAAAACTGCAATTAACGTTGCCCGGCTTGAACAAATCAGCCATAAGCTTGTTATCAATTGTAAAAACACGTTGCGAGTTCATAACAGGCAATTCCCAAACACGTTTTCAACCCACACCGTCATTTCATGAAACAACTTGAAAAGCATTACGATGTAATAATCATCGGAGGGGGCGCCACCGGCGCCGGAACAGCACGCGACTGCGCCCTGCGCGGCCTCAGCGTGTTGCTGATCGAACGCTACGACTTCACCGCCGGGGCCACCGGACGCAACCACGGCCTGCTCCACAGCGGAGCCCGTTACGCCGTCAACGACCACGAAAGCGCAGTGGAATGCATCAAGGAAAACCGCATACTCCGCAACATCGCCCGCCATTGCATCGAGGACACCGGAGGCCTGTTCATATCCCTACCTGAGGATGATCCCGCCTACCGCGACACATTCATCGAGGCATGCCGCAAAGCCGGCATAGAGGCCGATCCCCTCACCGCGGCACAGGCCATGAAGATCGAGCCGTCGGTCAACCCGGCGCTCACCGGAGCCGTGAAAGTGCCCGACGGGGCCGTGGATCCTTTCCGCCTCACCACCGCCAACATAATCGACGCACGCCGTCACGGAGCCGACATAATAACCTATCATGAGGTGACAGGCTTCCTGCGCGAGGGCAACCGCATAACAGGCGTCATAATGCGCGATGTACACAACGGAGAGGAAACTCGCGCCGAAGGATCCGTAATAATCAACGCCGGAGGCATATGGGGCCATCTCATAGCCAAAAAAGCCGGAGTCGACATAAACATGTTCCCGGCCAAAGGGTCACTGCTGATATTCGGCCACCGTGTCAACAACGTGGTGATAAACCGCTGCCGCAAACCCTCCAACGCCGACATTCTCGTGCCCGGCGACACCATATGCCTCATCGGCACCACATCCGACCGCATACCCTTCGACCAGATCGACAACATGGAAGTGACCCCGGCCGAAGTAGACCTTCTGCTGCGCGAGGCCTGCAAGCTGTCGCCGCAGCTTGCCACCACCCGTATTCTCCGCGCCTACGCCGGAGTACGCCCCCTCGTGGCCTCCGACGACGACCCCACCGGACGCAGCATCAGCCGCGGCATAGTATGTCTCGACCACGCCAGGCGCGACGGCCTCGAAGGCTTCATCACCATAACAGGCGGCAAGCTCATGACCTACCGCCTCATGGCCGAATGGGCCACCGACATGGCATGTGCCAAACTCGGCCTTGATCCGGCCGACTACAAGTGCACCACAGCCGTGACCCCGCTCCCGGGCTCCGAGAACCCCGCACGCGACACCGAATCCGACCGGCCCCACCGCGCCCACACCATAGAACTCTCCACCGAGCAGCGTGCCGCCGAAGGACGCCACGGCACCCTCGCCGCCGAAATAGAGAAATCACCAGTCGACGACGCCCTTGTGTGCGAATGCGAGCAAGTGTCGGTGGGCGAAGTGGAATTTGCCATCAGCCGCCTGAGCGTCGACAACCTCATCAACCTGCGGCGCCGCACACGCCTCGGCATGGGCACATGTCAGGGCCAGCTATGCGCATGCCGCGCCGCCGGACTCCTCGACAAAAGCAACCATTGCGCCGAGAAATCCATAGCCGACCTCTGCCACTTCATCAACGAGCGGTGGAAAGGCATGTATCCCGTGGTGTGGGGCGATACCCTGTCCGAAATCCAGTTCACATCATGGATCTATTGCAGCGTGGCGGGACTCGATGAATTCGTGCGCCGCCACGACATAGACCCCCTGCTCCACTGACACCGCGTTACTCTTCACATCTCCGTTTTCACATCCACAGTCATCGCCATGAAATTCGATACCGCAATAATAGGAGGAGGTCTCAGCGGCCTCACCGCAGGAATAACCCTCGCCGAAGCCGGTCGGCGCGTCGCCATAGTGTCAGCCGGACAAAGCTGTCTCCATTTCAGCTCCGGATCCCTCGACATGCTCGGCTACGACACACACGGCACACCCGTCACCCGCGATCCCCTGAGCCTTATCCCCTCACTTCCCGAAAACCATCCCTACAGCATGCTCGGAACCGACCGCGCGGCCCGCTATGCCTCCCTCGCTCCCGGGCTGTTCGACCGGGCAGGCATAAAAATGGCCGGATCACACCATGCCAACCACTGGCGTCTCTCACCCGCAGGCATGCTCAAGACCTCCTGGCTCACCATGGAGGACTACACCATGATCTCCGACCCCTCCGCGCTGCCATGGAAGCATGTGGCGATAGTCAACCTCCTCGGCTTCCTCGACTTCTTCCCCAAATTCATAGCCTATGGCCTTGAACGACGGGGCGTGAAATGCGAGTTCCACACCGTGACCACACCCGAGCTTGAGACCCTGCGGCTGAGCACCACCGAAATGCGTGCCGCCAACATTGCCCGCACCCTCCACGGCCCGGCCATAGCCACCCTCGCGGATGTGATCAACAACGCCGTCAACTCCGACGTGGACGCCGTTCTGCTTCCGGCCACATTCGGATTCGAGGACTTCGAGGCCGCCCACCGCCTCGTGTCGCTGATCCGCAAGCCCGCCACATTCGTGGCCACGATGGGCCCGTCGGTTCCCGGCATACGCACACAGATGATGCTGGTAAAACATTTCCGCCACCTCGGCGGAGTATATTTCCTGGGCGACAGCGTGCGCCGCGGCCATTTCGACGGCTCGCTCCTGTCACGCATCGAGACATTCAACCTCGGCGACGACCCCATCGAGGCCGGATCATTCATTTTTGCCGCCGGAAGCTTCTTCAGTCACGGCCTCACCTCCAACCCCGACGAAATCCTCGAACCCGTGTTCGGCCTCGATGTCGACGCACCGTCATGCCGCGAAAAATGGTTCTCCAAGGACATTTTCCACCCCCAGCCCTACATGAAGTACGGCATAGCCACCGACCGCTCTTTCCGCGCCCTCCGTGCCGGGCGCCCGGTGGAGAACCTCATGGTGTGCGGTGCTGCCCTCCCCGGTGCCGACACTCTTCTTGAAGGATCGGGAGCCGGTGTGGCCATGTTCTCGGCCATGTATGCCGCCGAATCCATAATCTCACAAGCATAACCTCAAGCACCTCCCACACAATGGAACCTATCCAGCGAGTCAACATAAGCGAAAACAACTTCGAGCAGTGCACCAAATGCACCGTGTGCACCGTCTACTGCCCCGTTACAGCCGTAAACCCGCTCTTCCCCGGACCGAAGCAGGGGGGCCCCGACAGCGAGCGTTACCGCCTCAAGGATCCCGGCTACTTCAATCCCGACCTGAAATATTGCCTCAACTGCAAGCGTTGTGAAGTGGCATGCCCCTCCAACGTAAAGGTGGGCGACATAATCCAGAGCGCACGCATAAAGTACACCAAAACCCCGCCCTCGCTGCGCGACAGCATGCTGGCCGACACCGACCTGATGGGCACCGTGGCCACAACCATAGCCCCTATTGTCAACACCACCCTCTCGCTGCGGCCCGTGAAATTCGCCATGGACAAGATCCTGCGCATCGACTCGCACCGCACGTTCCCCTCCTATGCCTCACAGCGCTTCTCGTCGTGGTTCCGCCGCCATGCCGCCCCCGCCCAGCAGAATTATCCCCGCAAGGCGGTCTATTTCCACGGATGCTATGTCGAGTACAACTATCCCAAGCTCGGACGCGACCTCGTGCGCCTCGCCAACGCCGCCGGCTACGGTGTGGCCCTCATGGAAAAGGAGCGCTGCTGCGGGGTGGCCAAAATCTCCAACCGTCTCATAAAGCAGGCCACACGCGACGCAGTGCGCAACATCGAGGCGGTGCGCGACGCCCTCGCCACCTGGCCCGGCGCCCCCGTGCTCGGCACCAGCTCCACATGTATATTCACCATGCGCGACGAATACCCCCATCTGCTTCACCTCGACAACGCCGACATACGCCCCCACATAATGCTCGCCACCCGGTGGCTCTTCGAGAAAGTGGAGAGCGGCGAGGTAAAGCTCGCTTTCCGGCCAGGGCTGCATATGCGTGTGGCCTACCACACCCCGTGCCACATGTCGAAACTCGGCTGGGCCTACTACTCCACATCGCTACTGCGCATGATACCCGGCCTCGAGCTTACCGTGCTCGACTCCTGCTGCTGCGGAATAGCCGGAACCTACGGTTTCAAAAAGGAGAACTACAAGTATTCGCAGCAGATAGGCGCCCCGCTTTTCCGCCAGATCGGCGAACTTGCGCCCGACCTCGTGGCCACCGACTGCGAGACCTGCAAATGGCAGATCGAGATGTCCACATCAGCCCGGGTGGAGAACCCCGTGAGCATCCTCGCCGACGCCATCGACTTCGACGCCACCCTCCGGCTCAACACCTCGCCGCACAATTAACCTTAACAAAATACTAACCCTTAACTTACTGTCTTTCAAATGTGGAAATTCCTTGCTCCCCCATCCTACCGGCCGCAGATCCCGGCCGATAAGGTCGACAAGACCTACCGGCGCCTGCGCACACAGGTGTTCTGGGGTATATTCATCGGTTATGCCGGCTTCTATATAGTCCGCAAAAACTTCTCGATGGCCATGCCTATGCTCGAACCGTTCGGTTTCCATGCCGGCGAGCTGGGTGTAGTCCTCTCCATGAACGCCATAGCCTATGCCCTGTCGAAATTCCTCATGGGCAGTGTCAGCGACCGCAGCAACGCCCGCGTGTTCCTCCCCCTCGGACTGATCCTCGCATCCATAGCCATGGCATTCATGATTGTGCCCGTAACAGCTATCGGATCGGCCCACAAAGGGCTGGCCATAACCGTCATGGCCATACTCAACTTCCTTGTGGGATGGTTCAACGGCATGGGATGGCCCCCGTGCGGCCGCGTCATGACCCACTGGTTCTCCATCAAGGAACGCGGCACCAAGATGTCGATATGGAACTGCGCCCACAACGTGGGAGGCGCCCTCGTGGGCCCCATGGCGGCCTACGGCGCCGTATGGTTCGGCTCATGGTTTTATGGCGCCGACACCAGATACTACTTCCTTATAGGCACATACGCTTTCCCTGCCGCCGTGGCCGTGTTCATAGCCATACTCGCCTACATAATGATCCGCGACACACCCCAGTCGCAGGGACTACCCACCATCGAGGCCTGGCGCAACGACTATCCCAAGAACTATTCGGCCAAACACGAGGAAGTGCTCACCACGCGCGAGATATTCTTCAAATACGTGTTCAACAACCGTATGCTCTGGTTCATAGCCATAGCCAACGCTTTCGTCTACATGGTGCGCTACGGGTGCCTCGACTGGGCCCCCACATTCCTCAAGGCATCGCAGGGATTCGATATAAAGCAGGCAGGATGGGCCTACTTCGCCTACGAGTTCGCCGCCATACCCGGCACACTGGTGTGCGGATGGCTCAGCGACAAGGTGTTCAAGGGCCGCCGCGCCATAACCACCAACATATTCATGGCGCTCGTGGCCGTGTTCATCCTCCTTTACTGGCAGTTCTCGTCAAGCTACACCATGGTCACCGTATCGCTCATAGGCATAGGCTTCTTCATCTACGGCCCGGTGATGCTCATCGGCGTGCAGGCGCTCGACCTCGCCCCCAAAAACGCTGCCGGCACCGCTGCCGGGCTTACAGGCTTCTTCGGCTACTTCTTCGGAACGGCCATACTCGCCAACATAGTCATAGGCTACGTAGCCAACACCCTCGGCTGGAACTGGACTTTCATCATGCTTCTGGCCGCATGCGCCCTCTCCATAGTGTTCGTGTCGTTCACGGCCAAGGAGGAACGCTATCTCATAGAGCAGAAATCACAGAATTAACACATAACTTCTTCACACCCTAAAAACATTATGCCGAAACAGATCTTAAAAGGGGGCCTCGCTGCCGCCCTGGCTCTCACGGCCCTCGCTTCCTGTCAGGACGAACAGGACTTCACCAACTTCAACACCGACGCCACCCGCGTGCAGGTCAACACCATCTCACCCGAAATGGCCAAAGTGCGCGACTATGTGCCCATGTATGCCGTCATGGCCCACCGCGGCTCCACCTTCTGGGGTCCGGAGGAAACCGAGGCCGCATGGCGCTGGGCACGCGAGATGGGCGCCGACTACCTTGAGAGCGACCTCCAGTGCACCAAGGACGGCGTGATCCTCGCCAACCACGACGAGAACCTAAAGCGCACCACCAACATCGAGAACGTCTACGGCGAATACGTGCCCCAGACCCGCGTGGCCTTCTATATGGCCCACGGCATTCCACGCGACGAGGCCGAGGAGCTCTACCGTCAGGATGTGGCCTCCTTCCGCCCCTACTATGCCATGAGCTACATGTATGAGGAACTCCTCGCACTCGACGCCGGCACATGGTTCAACGAGTCATCGCTCGAGCAGGCGCGCCCCTCGTTCTCCGAGCAGCACCAGTACATATCGGCCCTCGAGGACCAGATAGCATTTGCCGAAGGCAAGATCCTCAAACGCAACGCCGAGGGCGAACGCATCTACACCTGCACCGGCACATGGGATCCCGCCAACCCGCGCGACTGCCTCACCTACCATCTCGAATACACCGACGACCCCGCCGACACCGGCAACCGTCCCGGCATCTACATCGAGTTCAAGGAGTCGTGGCTCAACCCCTCCGACTTCGAACAGCGCGTCTACAACGAGCTTGACCGCCTCGGATGGAACATCATCACCCGCCCCTGCGACGGTGTGCCCCATTACCGCGACGGCAAGGTCAACGTAGGCAACTCCAACGGCAAGGTGGTGCTCCAGACCTTCTCGCTCGAATCGCTGCGCCGCACGGCAGCCGTGTTCCAGGGCCGCATACCCATGTGCTTCCTCCTGTGGGAAGGCACCGCAGCCACCGACCTCAAGAATGTCACCCCCCAGGGCTATGCCGACTTCATCAACATGGCCCTCGACAACAAGGCCCATATCATAGGCCCGTCGATAGCCGGTCCGCCGAACAACTACGGCGAGCTCGACGCACCCTGGATGGCCTATCTCATAGCCCGTTCCGGAATGCTCAACCATCCCTACTCGTTCGACTCCTACGCACAGATGGCCAAATACATGGGCCAGTACAACTGGGGCAACCCCACGCAGTTCGACGACCTGCTCTCACGCACCGTCGACGGCAAGCAATGGACCGTCTACCTCGACGGACTCTTCACCAACCGCTCCGAACTGACCCTGCGCTATCTCATAGAGAACGGCTTCCGCTGCAATCCGCAGTTCGGCAACGCCGACGCCCCCTCCTATGTGCCCGATCCCGTCGACGTACTCAAACGCCTCGGCTACTGATTATGGTTCCGGCATTTAAATCACATCACACACCAACACATTCATACATAGCATAATAATGAAACGACATATATTGCTGGCCCTCGCGGCCACAGCCACCCTCGCCTCCGCGGCACAGGACTTTGACTCGAACCCCACAGTCAAGATCGACAACAAGGACGAGAGCCTCCACTTCACCATCGGAGCACGCGCCATGATGGACGCCGCATGGTATCACACCGACTACACCCCCATGAAATCCGGCGCCAAGCTCACCGACGCACGCATACGCACCTCAATGGCCTACAAAAACTGGTATTTCTATGCCGACTTCGACTTCTCCTCGGGCAAATTCAGCCAGAAAAACATATTCCTGCGCTACAACTTCGACCCCGTGGGCAAATGGCAGGGGGTCAACTCCATCAAAGTGGGCTACTTCCAGAATCCCGGCGGAGGTATCGAGCGCAACACATCGCTCGGATCAATGCACTTCATCACCCGCGCCGCACCCGTAATGGCCCTCACTCCGGGCCGTCAGCTCGGAGTGGCCTACAGCTACTACAACAAGCCCTTCTACACCGGAATGGGTGTATTCGCCGAAAACCTCTACAACGACCAGAAATCGGGCTATCAGGGTGTCAGCGCCGGAGGCCGCTGGGTATGGCGCCCCATCAACTCCGACGGGCACACACTCCACATCGGGGCCGACTTCACCTATCAGCTCCTCAACACCGGCGATGACGTGAACGGCGTCAAGAAAACCGAACTCGTGCTCTCCACCCCCATGGAGACATACGTTGACCCGCAGCCCTTCGTGGAGGCCATCATACCCTATGCACGCAATGTCTACGGCCTCGGTGCCGAACTCATGTGGGTGGCTCCAAAGTACTTCGTACGCAGCGAGTTCATGTACAAGCATGTGACAAAGAAACGCGATGACAAAGCCCTGTTCGAAGCCAACCTCGGCTCCATCGACTCATGGGGTACCCTTGAGTCATGGCAGGCCGGCAACCCCTTGGGCAGCAACAACTTCAACGGCGTATATGTGGAAGGCGGCTACAAGATATTCGGCCCCGACTACAAGTACAACGACGCCGAAGCCCTTCTCGGCGGACTCCCCGGCAAAGCCCTCGAGGTAGTGGCCCGCTACAGCTACACCAAGCTCAACGACAAAGTGAGCGGCGAATACTACTCGGCAGGCCGCGACCAATACTATCCCGGAGGCGTGATAGCCGACTACCCCGCCACCTCCATGTCAATCGGCGGCGGCGACCTCCACTCCCTCACCCTCGGCGCCAACTACTCCTTCAACAAATTCGTCCAGGTGATGCTTGAATACAACTACAACCACCTCGACCGCGACCGCTTCGGCCAGGACAGCAACTTCAACACCATCCAGGGCCGCGTCCAGTTCACCTTCTGACCTAATGAGGAATTAGAAATTAGCAATTGAAAAAGCCGGGCCCCCCCCGGCTTTTTTAGCTTGCCGCTCCGTCGCCCGCCGGCACGACCTATGGCCCCAACCTCTCCGCCCGGCCAGCACCCACCTCGGAGAGGTGGAAGCCATGAGCAAACCCCATGCACCGAGCGCAGCGAGGTTCATGGGGGCGCCCACTCCATCGCCGCCCCTACCTCGGAGAGGTTGGGGCCATCGCCCGCCGTCCGATTAAGTCCGATTAAGTCCGATCAAGTCCGATCAAGTCCGATTGACAAGGCCGCCCCTGTCATCACGACAGAAGCGGCCTTTCTTGGAATTTTTACCAAATAAAAAAACTATGGTTGTGTTACATTTAACTTTTCATTGTGTAAATTAAGACTTCAGTTCATTTAATCAGGACCTTGCCGGTGCGCGAGCCCTGGCGGTAGATATAGATACCTGCCGCAGGATTCTCCACCTTCCGGCCCTGAAGGTCATAGTATTCTATAGGTGCAGCATCGTCATTGTCAAGCACATTGTCGATGCCTGTGGTCGGTTCATCCCATGCCACTGCCCTGGCATTGCCGAGAGGCACATTGACAGTCGCACCTGCAAGGACATCGGCAAAATCGCGGGTGGCGGCAGGAACTTTGGCAGGAACTTTGGCACGTACATCACTTGCTGAGGCATCCGTTACAGTCACATCATCGTAAGAAGTCAGCATTTTGTAGTTGTAGTAGAACTGTGCCGTGACAGGAAGATACGAAGTCTGCGGGAAAGCCCAGGCAGAATGAGCCACATAGGGAGTGGACGCATCGAAGTAGCGTGCTTCGTGGTGTACGTGGTGCACCTTGCGGTATACTTTCTTTCCTGTGTACCAGTCCTTCTCATTGTCAGTGGCATCTGCCATGAAATTACCGGCTTCCCAGTCACTTATCACGCCGAAACCTCTTGATGCATCATCACTGCGGTGGTCGACGGTGCAGAAGAACTGGTTCTGGCCATGTCCGGCATAGAACGATGTCACCTCGTTACCACCATTGAAATGGTCATGGATGGTGGCGTCATGGTCGGCAGGCATAGACTGGTGCCAGAGATACTTGGTGTGGTCGAAATCATTGGCTCCGGTCTTCACCTTGGCGATAGTATTTGTATTTATCCTGTCCGTTTTCCGTATAGCGGGCCGAGTAGAACGAGAACTGGCGGAAATACTGGCCGGCCTCGTCGAAATTGAAGTTGCCGCCCTGCTGGTTGTTTTCCTCGTCAAGAGCTATATAGACCACATTGGGTTCCACGGTGTTTGACCCGCTGGCATTGAATGTGCCGCGGCCCCAGTTATGATGATGCGACCAGTCGGCGCTACCTTCGTTTTGTTCGCCGCCCCAGCCTGACCAAAGTTTGTAGCGTCCTACGATCAAGGTGTTGCGGGTGTTGTAGCGGGTCCATTCGGCATTATCGGGCACGGATTCAATATCTTCGGGATTCATTTCCACGCCCTGAAGTTTCAATTCGTTGAGAGCTTCCTCTTTGGTAAGTTTCTTGTTGGTAACTTCAGGGTCAAGAGTGAATGATATACCATCGGAAGTCCATGTGTTGGTATTGTTGTTGTCAGCAAAGTCTATGCGGTAGCGTGGGGGCCATATGAGATTGTATACAGCCTGTCCGTCCTCACCTACGTCGGCCAGATCGCCGTCGAGGATGTAGCGTTTGTTCTGAGTGGAGTAAGCCTGCCATCCGTTGTGCCATCCGTTGGTGGTTGAAGCTCCGTCGGTGGTAGTGTTACCGGGATACTGCGCGAGGTTGTTTCCTACAAAAGCCACATAGGGCACGCCATGTACACCACCTTCGAAATTACCCTGGTTGGGAACGTCGATGTGGGGTGTCACAGTCAGTTTCTTGGTGTTGTCGTTGTAGGTGATCGAGATCATGGTCACACCGTTGTTCCATACATAGGCTTTGCCGCCGCGTGTGGCAACGGGCACTTCACCCTTGCCGTCAATATTGGTATCGGCTGAAAGGCCCCATTCCTCATATGAGCCGGCACCGGTATATTTGCGGATTGCGAACCGTGTGCCCTCCTGCACTGTGAAGCGCGTGAGTTCATATTCGTTGGCGGCGCCGGTAGCGCTGGCGGTCATGCGGTAGCCGGGATTTGGCTTCCAGTTGTTGAAGTGGTCGCCTACGAGGTAGAATTGCGGGCTGGAGGGTGATGCTGTCACTGTCCAGAGGTCAGCCACGTCGGTGTTCGGCCCGCTCGAAGAGTAGGAAATGGTGATGGTGTGGGTGTCGATGTTGTAGTCCACAGTAGCTCCTGCCGGTACGTTGCGTGCTGTCGAGGCATCGCCGCCTGTGCCGTTGGATGCAGTGAGCCGGGTGGGTGTGTTGGCTGTGATGGAAGTGGTGTTGCCGTATTTGGGATCGGAGCTGAGATCCGAACCTTCAAGAATCTTGAAGCCTGTACCCGAGGTCCATGTGGCGTCTACCGGCACTGTGAAAGTGTAGTTCGGGCCGGCAATGTGCATCATCTGGTTTTTGTCTGCCACTGCGTTCCAGCCGCCGGCGGTCACGGTGCCTACGATGAACACTTTGGTAGCTGTGCATGACGAATTGTTATGGTCGTCGACGGTGGCATCACCTGTGCGGGTAAATGTCACTGTGGGATTTTCAGGATCGGTAAAGTCACACTCGAATTCCCATATGCCTTTGGTCAGGTTCCACGCATAAGTGTTGCCGAAAGCCATGTCGGAGGTGCTTCCCGAGGTACCTTCTATGTTGGCTGTGGCATCCTTCGGGCCGAAGTTGTAGTCGCCGGTCCAGCCTGCGCGTTCGCGGGTGGCGAAACATACTGCGCCGCCGTTGTCCTTCACAAGCGATATGGAGCCTTTGAATTTGGAGCCGTTCTTGGTTGTGGGATTGCTGTATACCCATGAGAGTTCGTGGGCTGCACCGGTGGCTTTGTTTTCAGATGTGGTGTAGCGGAAGAAGAGGCGACTGGGTACATTAGTCGTAGTGGATGTGAAGGTAACAGTAGGATTGCTGGAGTCAGAGTAATCTATCTTGAAGGTGTATGTGCCCTCAGGAAGTTTCCAGCACTTGGTGTTGCCTTTCACTACCTTGTAGGCCACACCGGCTTCAGCCGGGAGGTCAGTCGATGAATCGGGACCATAGTTGTTATCCCCTCCCCATCCGGCAGCGGATTTGTCGGCAAAGCATATGTAGTTGTTGCCTGTGGTGCCGGTGAAAGTTACAGGACCGCCTGTGAACGATTTGCCGTCCTCTGATTTTATTGTAGTCTGGCTGTATATCCAGCTTCCTCCATTGTTTGAATAGCGGTAGTAGAGCACAGCGGGGATGTTTTCATCATCGCCGCCTATTTTTGTGAAAGTAACTGTGGGATGGGCAGCATCGGTGAAATCACACACAAAGTTGTATGTGCCTTTGGGCAGTTTCCACGAGTTTGTGTTGCCGAGAGCCATTTCGTAAGTGCCCTCACTGACGGTCAGGTTGGAAGATGCGCCACGAGGTCCGTAGTTGTCGGTTCCGGTCCATCCGTTGTAGCGTCTGGAAGCAAAGCATATCAGGCCACCGTCCTCGCCTGTGAAAGTGGCGGAGGCTTTGAATTTATCGCCTGATTTGTCCATGGTGTGGCCGAACGACCATACATCTTCGCCTGATGCGGCGCCGGTGGGATTATAGCGGAAGAACAGCTCTTCGGGAACTTTTGCGGGTTCATTGCCGAACTGCAGGGTCTTTTCGGAGAGGTTGAGTGTAACCTCTGTTCCTGCGGGAATGGCTATGTTGGTGGTGATATCACTGCCGTTGGAAACAATGGTGATCGGAGTGCCGAGTGTTGTCACTGCGGCGTTGGATCCGTATTTGTTTTCCCATGCAGAGTTGCTTGTCAGCAACATCTTGGTGCCAAGGTTTATATTTGACGGGGTGGTGAGTGTGTAGACCTTCCCGTCGGTGGTGCTGAACTTCCAGGCATCTGTGCAGCCGTTTGTCCAACCGTTGTGGCCGCCTACAAGATAGTACGGCTCAAACGTTTCGCTGCCGCCGCCACCATTGGTGACTTTCAGGATTCCCGTGTCCTTGTTGAAGGTGATCACCATGTCGGAGGTAATGGCAAAGCCGAGAGTAAGATTGCTACCCTTTGCTGTAAGGGTATAATCTTGGTCAAGGTTTTCGATTTTAAGACCGCCGCCGTAGTCATTGCCCTCACTATAGTTGCTGTCGGCAATCTTGAATTGCTCGTTCGCATTGGCGGTTACGCCGGTCCAAGTGTATGTGCCGCCGTTTTGCGAGGTGTAGTTGTAATCGCCTGATCCTTCGTAGAATCGGAGCATAAGTTGGCCTAAGGCTACCTGTGGCACGGAGAAAAGAGCGCACAGAAGGCCCAAGTACAAAATTAGTTTTTTCATTTGGTTAATTGGTTTATGTGTTAAGATAAAATAAATTCCAAGGAGAATCTTGCGAATTTTACGAGCATCCGTAGTGATTCATGGTGATTCGCGCAAAATTAAATAAAGTGTAGGAATTGACAATGAAAAAATAATCTTGGTTAAGAAAGTTTAACAGTGTGGGCGTGGGCGGACGCAATCGGGGCATGAACGTACGCAATCGGACTTTTCGGACTTTTCGGACTTTTCGGACGTCAGCCCACCGCCGGCGTACAAATTGGCCAAAGTGTCCGCTAATTCCCGTTGTCGGATTAAGTCCGATTAAGTCCGAAATGTCCGATTGCTAATTCCTAATTCCTCATTGATTCTGATGTTTTCGCATGGAATGGGGTAGGGGGCGGGGGTAATTTTGCAGTGTGTTTAATCCTTTAACAATTCAATGATTATGGACGAAAAAGTAGAGATTATTGAGGCTGCGGCAGAGGTGCTTTCTGCCGACGATGCGCCGCAGGTAGCGGGGGATGAGGCTTCTGCTCCGGAGCCGTTGCAGGCGACTAATCCGGCAATTGACGCCGAAGCTGTGCGCGCCATGGTGGAAGAGGCTGTGGCCGGGCGCGTGGAGGCAGCTGTAGCGGCTGCGGTGGCGCAGGCTGAGGAGCGCGGACGCCTTCAGGGACGCAACGAGATGGCCGCGCGGCGCATGGCCGAGCCGGGCATATGGGAGGCTCCCGGCGATGACGCTCCCGAGGCTTCGGGGGGCGACTACGACGGTGAGTTTCTGCGCTATGTGCGCCCGAGTGTGTGGGATAATTAATTAGAAATTAGAATTTAGGAATTAGTAATTATGTGGCTTTGTCGGATATGTCCGATTAAGTCCGAAAAGTTCGATTTAAAATTATGATGAAAAAGATTTTTGCTGTTGTAAAGAGTGAAGGGTTCAGGATGGTGGTGATGGCTTTGGCCGCTGTTGCCGTGGTGGTGTGGATGCTTGTGGAGGGGAACGCCGAAATGGCGCAGCTCGCCGTTACGGTGGTGGCCGGTCAGGCCGGTTTGGGCAAGCATGTGGGCGGAGGGCCGCTCACTACCTCCATAACCGAGGAAGTGGCGCCGGGTTTGCTGCGCTCCGAGATCGACCGCCGAGTGACCCGCATACGTCCCATGGCCACCCCCATCGACCAGATAACGCGCCTGGCCGGGGCACGCAAATGCGGCTCCATGGTGGTGGAATATTATTCGGTGGATACCCGCCCCACTGAAACTACCATGCAGCGCGGCATCGATGCAGGCTCGAGTGAGATGTCGGGTGGCCGCAATGTGTGGAAAATCAAGCCTGTGGACGATATATTCGACGCCACCGAAACCATTCTGTTTCCCGACATGGCCAAGCCCGACGGAACCAAGGGTGTAGTGGGATATGTCACCGGCAAGGATGAGTCCGGCACTGTGAGCGTGATCCTGATAGGTATGGACGACGACGTTGAGGCCGATGCGGGTTCCCGGATGGTACGCATGGGCCGCGCGGCAGCCGAGTTGGATGTGCAGACTGCGCAGTTTCAGGCCCTTCCGGTGAAAACCGACAACTATTGCCAGATATTCAAGGCCCAGGTGGAGCAGTCCACGTTCCAGAAAATAGCCAACAAGGAGGTGGGCTGGACTTTCAGCGACGAGGAGGAAGTGGCCATAATCGACATGCGCATGGGCATGGAGAAGAACTTCATGTTCGGCGAGAAGATGCGCCTCGTCAATCCCCGCACCCGCGAGGAAGTGATGCTTACGGGCGGCATATGGAACCAGACCGACCGCACGTTCGCTGTGCCTGAGCAGCTTACCCACGACACTATTGTGGAGCTCACCCGCGCGGCCTTTACCGGACATGCCGGATCGAAACGCAAGGTGCTCGTGGCCGGTTCGGGGCTGATAGAGAGGCTCAACAAGCTCGACTATGCCAAGACTGTGGGCGCTGCCGAGGGGTATGTGCGCTGGGGCATAGATTTCAGCGAGGTGCGCTCCAAGTTCGGTGTGCTGCTGGTGGTGCACTCCGAGGTTATGGACCAGTGCGGCCATGCCGACGACGGCCTTATCGTGGATCCCGAATATCTCACCAAGTACAGCCATGTGCCTTTCCGCACCGAGCGCCTTGACCTCAAGAAGAGCGGCCAGCGCAACACCGAGGCGGTGGTGGTGACCGAGGCGAGCTGTGTGGTGCTCCGCTATCCGCAGAGCCATATGAGGGTGGTTACTAAAACCGGCGGCAACGCATGAAGTTGACGCTTACAGCCGATGAGATGCTCGGGCGGTGCAGGCTGCTTGCACTGCTCGAGCCCCTTGAGGGGGAGGCGGATATGGTGCGTGAGGACGGCACCGACATTGACCGCCTGCTTGAAATGATGATCCGTGCGCGTTATCTCGCGCTGCTCGACGAGGGGGATCCGTCGCTCACCGTGGCCCGTGACATAACCGAGCGCGTCACCTTGGATGTCGGCGCCGGCGGCAGCGGTGTGATTGACCTTCCGGCCGATTGCCGCTGTGTTCGGGAAGTTAGGCTCTCGGGCTGGAACCGCGCCGTGCGACCGCTTGCGGCCGCTGACGGGGAGGCGCGGCGGCGCCTGCGCCATGTGGCCAATCCCTTTCTGCGCGGAAGCAGCGGCTCCCCCTGGGCTGTGGCCGAGGAGGGGAGGCTTCGGGTGTGGGCGCCTGAGGGGGCGCGTGTGGAGCGGCTTGTGGCCGTGATGGAGCCTCCGGCCGGTGTTTATGAACTTGACGAGCGGGCTATTCCGCTGATAGCTGATTGTATCACTGATATTTTTGACTGATGGAGATGGAACGTAACGATGGGCCGCGCGCCGCCCGGAATGCCGCCGCGGTGTTTGCGGCAGCGCGGCGCGCATGGTGCGGATGTGCCGGCATGAGGCAGCGCCGGCGCCGGTATAAGGATTTCACTTACGGACGCCAGTGGGGCGACACTGTCACAACCCCCGACGGCACGGTGATGACCGAAGGCGAATATGCCTCGCTCAACGGCAAGGTGCCGCTGACCAACAATCTCATACGCCAGCTGGTGAAAAGCGTTGTGGGGCGCTACCGCCATGTCATGGCCTCGGAGAAGGATAGTGCCGCGAAATGCCGTGCCGAGGCCCGGGCCAACTGCCTTGACGAGATGGACAGCCGCATGATGGAGGAATTCCTCATTTCAGGTTGCGCCGTGCAGCGTATTGTGCGTGAGCGCCGCGCGGGGCGTGGCGGCTGCCGGGTGTGGGTGGACAATGTAAGCCCCGAACGGTTCTTTGTCAACCGCTTCACCGACCCGCGCGGATGGGATATCGAGCTTGTGGGTATGCTTCATGACATGAGCCTGCGCGAGGCCGTGATGCGTTTCGGCTGCCGGCGCCCGGGGCTTGCCGGCCGCATAGCCGCCATATATTCGGCCATCGACTCCGGCACGGCGGCTGTGGGCGCCGGCGATGCGGAGGAGGCCGATTTCACCGTTGCCGCACCCGGTCGCTGCCGTGTGATAGAGGTGTGGGCGCTTGAGAGCCGTGCCGTGCTGCGCTGTCACGACACTCTGCGCGGAGAGTTCTTTGTCGTGGATGAGGACAGTGCGCCGGCCATAGGGCGTATCAACAGCCGCCGTGCCGGCACAGGTGAGGGCGCCATAGCCGTGCGTCCGGACATGGCCGTGGAGTGGCGTTGCTACATGTTTGCCCCCGACGGCACGCTGCTCCACACCTTCCTCAGCCCCTACGCCCACGGCTCGCATCCGTTTGCCGTAAAGCTCTATCCCATGACCGACGGCGAGGTGCACCCCTTTGTGGAGGATGTGATCGATCAGCAGCGCCATGTCAACCGTCTCATCACCCTCATCGACCATATAATGAGTTATTCGGCCAAGGGTGTGCTGATGTTTCCCGTGGATCAGAAGCTGCCCGAGATGTCGTGGCGCGAGGTAGGCGACCGCTGGAGCCGGTGCAACGGGGTGATACCCTATATTCCCACCGGTGACGAACTCCCCACCCAGATGCACACCACCGGCGGCGATGCGGGGGCGCATGCGTTGCTGAGCCTCGAGATGAAACTTTTCGAGCAGATTTCAGGCGTGAGCAGTGCTCTGAGCGGGCGTACCACGGGCGGTATCAACGGCAAGGGCCTTAACGACAGCCTTGTGGAGAATGCCACCATAGCTCTCCTTGACATATTCGAGACTTTCGGCTCGTTCCGGGCCGAACGCGATGCAAAGCTTCGTAATTCCTGATTTTAACATTTTGTTAACTCGCATGGGAATATGTGATTCACACCATGCGTGGTACATTTGCCAATGTAAATAAACCAACATAATCAGGATATGTTAGAGCTTAAAAAAGAGCGTGACCGCGATTTCATGGCGCGGTGCCGGGAGATAATGGCGCGGCCGGGGCAGATTGATCTTGAGCAGGTGGCGCGGGAGGCCGAGTTTACGGGGTGCCGTTCCTACTATGTGACCCACCCGTATGCGCTGCGCAAAATCCGTGAGCTGCACCGTTATCCCGACCGCGTCCGCTCCGGGCGCCGCGGAGCACTGTGGGCCGAACTTGCCGCCAAGGTGGACCGCCTTGTGACCGCACGGGGCCTTACGGACATCGACGCCCTCACCGCCGTGCTTGCCGAGGGACGCGCGAGTCGTTTTTTCATGGCACAGGCCACTGCCCAAAGGCTGCTTTGTGACATGGTCAACCGTCAGCGACGCCACCGCCGGCGCCCCATGTCGGGCTCACACCCTCAGCCAATATCATGATCATTCAATATAATTATAATAATGTATAACCATATGGAACACACTGCAATCAACACAGGTATGGAACACGAAATAATCTTGGATACCAACAGGCTGCTCGAACAGGTATATGCCCTTGCGGCGCTGCAAGGCGCTCTCGGCACCGGCCCGCGCCGTGAGGAGATACTCGGCCCTGACCGCAGCGAGGCCATAGGGCGTGTGATGGACGGGGCGCTCACCATGCTCGTGATGGCCGTGGCGCGCCACATAGCCGATTACGACAGCGACTGTGAGGCGGGAATATTGAGCGTAACCTTGCGTTCCGTCCCGGCCGCCGACGGGAGCGCGCGTATGGCCCGGCGCCTTATGGAGCGCTTCATAGTTATGAAGACCCTTGAATGGGCCTATGCCGAGATCGATCCCGAACTTGCTGGGCGTTGGTGCTCGGAGTCGGCACAGGCAGCCGAGGCCCTTGACCGCCTGCTCGACACATCCACCTGGCACGACGCCCTGATCACCGCCCACCCATGGTAATTACAGGTTAAAATAAGTCAGGGCATTTGGTTTAACGTAGGGAAATACTTACATTTGATGCACCATAAATGTTATCCTCCTATACATCCCTGAAAATGAAATCCCAGTCAGAAATAGCCCGCATACTTTCCAGGTTCGTCACTCCGGTGTATCCTGTCAATTCCGAAATAATTGAAAAACTTGCTGAAAAAGCCCATTGGCAGAAGCTGTCGCGCACTGATGCGCTTTGTGTGGAGGAAGAGCCTTTCAACAAGGTCGTATGGGTGGCGGAAGGGATATTCCGGGTGTCAAGAATAATGAACGGAACAGACACTACCATTGCATTCGGCGTGGAGGGAGATCCATTTCTCAGCCCAGACACCTATCTTTATGGAAATCCGTCGCAACTGTCGTTCAATCCGGTCACCGACGGTGGGATAATTCACATCTCTGTTGATGACTTCAAGGAACTCGTGGCCTCGACGGAGCTTGTAATGTGGTTCAACAAGGTTCTGATGCGTCAGATCCATGCCCTTGAGAACAGATATGTGTGGCTTGGCCAGCAGGATGCCTATACACGCTATCTGCGTCTGATAACCCTGCGTCCGGAGGTGGCGGCTAATGTACCGCTCAAATACATTGCCTCCTATCTCGGGGTGACGCAGGCCCATCTGAGCCGTATACGCGCCAAAATAGTTGGCAAATAACAATTTGGATGACACAAGAGAAGGAGGATCAGTCGGATCCTCCCTCTCTTATCTTGCAGCTGCTGAGCAGCCGGATCCTGTTATTTTACGATTATTTTGAAGGCTTTGCCATCCACATGCCCTACATAGACACCGGGTGTGGCTGACACGGTCATATTTTCTCTGCCCATGCAGTCCAGCATGACTCTGCCAGCGAGGGTACATATCTTTACACTGCGGCCCGACGCTCCTTCTATCACAATCATGCCTTCGGACGCACGTACGCTGATATTATCCGATATGTTGTCAATTCCGCCAGCTGCAAGGCATACTCCGTTGGATCCTTTGGACTCGCCCGAGGTATACACTGCTGTGACTATATATGAGTGGTTCCCTGTGGTTTCGCTGTCGGTGAATGTGCACGTTTCCACCGGGTTGGAAGTTATAAGAGTTCTGTCGCGGTACACATTGTAGCCTGTAAGCGACAGCGATTCTGCCGCAAGGCGGGTTTCATAAGAAATGTCGTCAACCATCAGCATCATCGCATCGGCGGCACAGGAGCGTATGGCGAAGTGCTTGGCTCCAGCGGGGAGATCCACAATATATTCGGTCCAATTGCCCGGCACCTGCATATTGTCAGTCAGGAGTTCGAAATCCGCGGGATCCTTTGATCCGGTGGAATAATATACTTCTATTTTTTCAAGATAGCGGGGGTCGTAACTTCTGGCGAAAAATGACACGCTTTGGCTCTCACCTGAGAGTTCCGGCGAAATTGCCCAGTCGTCGACCTCCTTGAAATCGTAACGGGCCAATGACACAAGATATTTTGTGCCCGAATGTGCGGCGAATGTCTCGTTAAACTGCGGTAGTGAACCGTCAAACATGAAGAATGAGGCTGTTGACTTGTTGCTCTCTATTCCGGGTATTTCAACTCCACGGAATCCTGTCACAGCCACATTGTCAACGTCAACGAAGGTCCAGCTGCCATAGGTCTTGTCGCCAGCAGTGCCATCCTCGAACCGGTCGGTATGCGTTTCCGCCCCCGTGGTCATGTCGGGCTGTGACCATGTAAGGTGCACACCGCCATTTTCTGCCTGTACACCCGAGAGGTCGGTGACTGCCGGAAGCAGCGATTCCTTGGGCTGCACACTCAGTGGTTCGCTTGCATTGTTGCCGGGTACCTCGTCGGCTGAATACAGCACCTCTGCCGTGAAGTCCACCATATCGTGCTGTATGGCCTGGAACCGATGAGTGAACTCAAATTCTTCTGTGGCATTTGCGGCAAGCCCGGTTGACTGAGCTGTGCCTATCAGGTCGCCGTCCGCCTTGAGCTGTACTGTATATGCGCCCGAGGCCATCTTTCCAAGATTGTGAACTTTGGCCACAAGGGTGAAATCGGTCTGATTGACAGCCCGTGCAGGGCCCGAGAGTCCTACGGAAAGATCATGGTTGTTGAGATCAGTTAGGGTGATATTGTCAAACATGATGTTTGTATAGAACTTGATAGTGCCTCCAATAGCCAGTTCCACTTCTTTGCCTGCGTATGCGCCGAGATCAACCACCACACGACCCCATTGATCGGCTTTGGCAAGCTCGTCCACGGTTTTGCTGAATATAGTCGTGAAGTCGGAAGATCCTTTCTCCTTAACCCACACTTCCACTAAGTTTATATCGGGGTTGCCCTCTCCGTCATCAAGTCCGAGGGTATAGAACACAAGTCCCGGAGAGGTTCTTTCTGCAAGCGAGATTTTTCCAAATCCTATTGCTGAACGAATGTCAAGCATGCGTCCGTTCATGAGTATGAAACCGTTGTCGCCATCCTGCGATGTCACATTTGTAAGGCTTTGGTCAGTCTGGATCAGCCATGTGGCGTCCTCCTCGCTCCATGTCATGATAGCGAGATTGTGTGACACGGCACCGTTGGCAAACGATTCGGCAAACTCGCTGTAGGGAGTTCCAACGAAAATCGGGGTGGCCTGGGTTGCCTGTCCCGCACCTCTTGATGTGGAGGCATACACGGCATAGCTCACCATATCCTGTTCGCCCTCCGGCACAGCCTGGAATGTGCACGAAGTATCTGTAAGCCCGTCGTAGATCACCTCCGGGTCATCACCGTCCAATGGGATATGCACTATGGAATAGGTGATCTGTGAGGCTGACAGAGGCCATCCTTCCGCATCTGTCGATACGGCTTCCCATGCCACGGTAACCTCTCCGGAGTTGCCAGCTTCCGTAATAGTCACATTGTCGGGAGCTGCAGGATAGTTTATGCCTACATATGCTGTGGTTCCGGTTTCTGTTCCTGCTCCTTCTTCATTGTAGGCCACTATTGTGAAAGTGTGGTCGCCTTCGGCTGTAAGGATCACGTCGACTGAACATTCCGCACCCGGCGTCGGTGCATTCACTGTGCCGAGTAGTGTGGTGCCCTCCAGCACTTCAATCTTGGTCAGGCTTCCGGCAGGATCACCGTTGACCAGTGTGGACGGCGCGCGGAATTTCACTGATGCCGACAATGCGCCGTCAGCTCCGGGCACTACCGAAATATCCGACACGGCAGAAGGGCTTCTGCGCGATATGGGGGCCGACATGCCCACGTCGTTCACATAGAGATAGAATCCGTCGGCTTCAGTGGATATTCCGTGTATGCCTATATAGTGTATTCCTTCGGTTTCCGGCATTACTATGAGTGACATGTGTATATAGTCGCCTGTGCGGATATCCGTAGGTTCCACCAATGTCACCGTCATGGCGTCGGGGGTGGGAGCATTGCCCATTTTAACTTCGTACCGTTCGACATAGCTTGTGCTGTTGCCTCGTATATCGAACTCAAAATTGTAGGCCTTGTCAGTAGAAAGGTACATGGGAGGCATTATGAGCCAGTCGTCCATATCGCCGTCCCCCCAGCCCACACGCGCGGTCTTCGAGCTCCATGCCCATGTGGTGCCGTCGCCGTTGGCGTCAATCACGGTGAATTCGTTGAAATCGGTCTTCTCGTCAATATTGTTGAACCAGGGGAGTGTAACCGGCTCTGTTGCCGAATTTTGGGCCACAACCATCCGAGGGGTGATGCGGCGTGATGTCCCGGCCTTGCGTGCCAGTGTGGACGAAGCAGAGACCACTGGTGAAATGCCCTTTTCATTGATACTGTGGCCGGAAGTTTTTAATGGCGCTACATGGTGCGGTTGGGTATCCGCACCTTGAAGAGTCACCGCCCATGGCACAACGGCCAGCAATGACACCGCAATTTTAGAAAACGTCTTTAGCATAACAAATAATTTAATAATTAAACCTATTTGCTCGCTAATTTAATTGATTAAATCAACACGGTCAATTTTTACAGCTTTTTGTCGATATTGTTTTACTTAGATCAAATAATCGGCACTTTCTTCTTGAAAAATCAGTGCGCGCTTGCGCTGATTTTTTTTGCGCTTCCGGAAAATTTTGTAACTTTGCAGCCGGGTAAGTTCTACACGACTGCTCCCCGGGAACTCCGTCAGGTCTTGATCGAAGCAGCGGTACCGGGTCGTAGCGGTGCGATGTAGAGGGCTTACCCTTTTTTCGTTTCTATACCGATCCTTACAACTATATCAAAAAAACTCTTTGCAAAGATGAAAAAATTGACAATGCTGCTTGTGGCCGCAGCGATTACGGCCACAGGCGCGGGTGCTCAGGAACACCTTAAAAGCCTTGATCCGGCCAATGTTGACCAGACAGTGTCGCCCGGCGCCGATTTCTACCGTTATGTAAATAACGGATGGATGAAGAAACATCCCCTCACCCCCGAACATGCCCGCTACGGCCAGTTCAACGTGCTCAACGACTCGAGCGAGAACCGTGTGCAGCGTCTTGTGCTCGGCCTCAAGAATGCCGACAAACTTGAAGGCGAGGCTTTCAAGGTATCCACCATCTATGAGCAGGCCATGGACTCCGACCGGCGCAACGCCGAGGGCGCACGCCCCATTCTTGCCGACCTGAAGAAGATAGAGGCCACTCCCCATGAAGGCATGGAGGATCTTTTCTACTGGATCCATGCCAATTATGCAAGCCCCTTCTTCTCCGCCGGACCCATGGAGGATATGGCCGACTCTAACGTATATGCCATGTATGTGGGCAGCGGTGGCATGGGCCTCGGCGACCGTGACTACTATCTGCTCGACGACGCACGCAACAAGGAAGTGCGCAACGCCTACAAGAAACTCATTGTGCGCCAGATGATGAATGCCGGCTACAAGAAAAAGGACGCCGAGCGCATAATGAAGAATGTGATGAAAATCGAGACCGCTCTCGCCGACTCCGCATGGACCCGCGAGCAGAGCCGCAACATTCCCGCCATGTACAATCCCCACACCCTCGCGCAGCTCAAGGAGCGCTACCCCAACATCAACTGGGACCGTTTCTTTGTCGAGACAATGGGCATAGCCACCCCTGCCACCGTCATTGTAACCGAGCCGCAGCCCGTGGTGCAGGCCAGCAATCTCATCGGTTCGCTCAAGGACCGCGAGATCAAGGACTATTACCTGTGGAAATATGTCAACGGTGCTTCCGGAATGCTCAGCGATGCGTTCACCGACGCCAACTTCGAGTTCTCCAAGGTGATGAGCGGAGTGCAGCAGCAGCGTCCCCGCTGGAAACGCGCCCTCGGCGCCACCGAAGGAGCCCTTGGCGAGGCTGTAGGCAAGCTCTATGTCGAGAAATACTTCCCCCCGTCCTCCAAGGAGTATATGATCGGACTGGTGGAGAATCTGCGCACCGCCCTCGGCAAGCACATTATCCAGCTCCCCTGGATGAGCCCCGACACCAAATACAAGGCTCTCCAGAAACTTGCAGCCTTCACCGTGAAGATCGGCTATCCCGACAAGTGGAAGGACTATTCCACCATGGAGATAGACCCCGCCAAGTCGTATTACGAGAACATGCACAACGTGAACATGTGGCACCAGAAGGAGCAGCTCTCCAAGTGGGGCAAGCCTGTCGACAAGACCGAATGGGGCATGACACCGCAAACTGTCAACGCCTACTATAACCCCATGGCCAACGAAATCGTGTTCCCCGCAGCCATACTTCAGGCTCCGTTCTTCGATCCAGAGTCGAGCGACGCCGAAAACTACGGTGGCATAGGCGTGGTCATTGGTCACGAAATGACCCACGGCTTCGACGACCAGGGCCGCAACTTCGATGCTGCCGGCAACATGAACAACTGGTGGACCGACGAGGACGCCAAGGCTTTCGAACAGCTCGCCCAGGGCCTTGTGAACCAGTTCAACGCTGTGGAAGTGCTCCCCGGCCTGAATGCCAACGGCTCCTACACCCTCGGAGAGAATATCGCCGATCAGGGTGGCCTGCGTGTGGCCATGACAGCTTTCCTCGACTCACAGAAAAAGAAAGGTGTCGACGTCACTTCCGAAGAGGCTGTGATCGACGGCTACACCCCCGCACAGGCTTTCTATATGAACTATGCCAACCTCTGGGCGCAGAACATCCGCGAGGCCGAGATGCGTTCGCTCACAGCCGGCGACGTTCATTCGCTCGGCGAGAACCGCGTTAACGTCACTCTCCGCAACATCGAACCCTTCTTCAAGGCATTCGACATCAAGGAAGGCGCCCCCCTGTGGCGCGACGAAGTGGAGCGCGTAGTCATCTGGTAACCTGCCCGCACATAGCAATACCCTTGACGCCCCGGAGGTCCCACGCCTCCGGGGCGTCCTGTATGCTGTTGTCGCACATAGATTTTGCCATCCCGCCAAATATGGCTAAATTTGCCTTGCAAGCATCCCTCATCATCCGATAACATTAAAGAACTATTCCATGTCGACAAAGGAAGAATCAGCAAAATCACATAAGAAATCCATACGGTTCTTTAATGATCGGGAAGTGCGTGCCGTATGGGATGATGATAACAACTGCTGGTGGTTTTCGGCAACAGATATTGTCAGGGCTATCAACAATGAGCCTGATTATGTTAAGGCCGGAAACTATTGGCGATGGCTTAAACGAAAATTGCTGAAAGAGGGTGTTGAACTCGTGAGTGACACTCACAAGTTTAAATTTGAGGCTCCTGACGGTAAGCTCCGCACCGCGGATGTACTTAACAGCGAGGGCGTTTCGCTATTGGCTAAACATTATCCAAGCAATAGGGCAAACGAATTTCTCGATTGGTTCACGTATAGTGACAATACATTGGACGGGCAAAGCCGCAAGAAAGCATATCAACTATATGAAAGTGGTCTGTTGCAGCGGCTTGAATCGGGCAGCATAAAATGCCTGCAACAGATACATGCCTATATTTTCGGTGGATTGTATGATTTTGCCGGGCAGATTCGTACCAAAAACATATCAAAAGGGGGATTTACCTTTGCCAACTGTATGCACTTTCCCGAAACGCTACTTCTGATTGAAAGAATGCCTGAAACGACATTTGATGAGATTATTGATAAGTATGTCGAGATGAATGTAGCCCACCCATTCATGGAAGGTAATGGCCGTAGCACACGTATTTGGTTGGATATAATGCTTAAGCGGTCATTGAAACGATGCGTAGATTGGAGCCGGATAGATAAAAATGAGTATCTTTCGGCTATGCGTGAAAGTGTGGTTGACAATTTACATATCAAAAATTTGATCAAAACTGCCTTGACAAAAAAAATCAATGACCGCGAAATGTTCATGAAAGGTATCGACTATTCATACTATTATGAACAAAACGATTGATTCCGGTTCATGGCGGTAGACTATCGGTAGACATCTGGCGCTGTAGAGCGGTATTCCTGTGAAATTGAGTAATTTTAGGGCCGCTAACCCTAATCCGGATTATAATGCGCAACATAGTCTATCTTATAATTTTTACCGCCATAGCATTTTCTCTGTCCTGTCAACCTGAGCCACGGCTTTTACATGAGGTGTACGGATGGGAGCCTTCCGTAAGCGCTGAATTTGATTCTGTAATGTTGGCCCTTCAGGATGCTTTTTATAAAAATCGTCCGGGGAAAGAAAGGGAAGTACTTTTGGACCGTCTCTGCTCTATCGGCAACCGTTATGACGACGGAAGAATCAGGGCACGCATGGCAATATGGCGGTCAAGAATGATTTATAGGACGGATCCGGCCCTTTCCTGCTCGATTGCTGCCAGGGCCATTAAGGAAACAGATAAATCCGCTTTCCCGCAGGAATACAATTACCTGTTGTTGTGTCAGGGAATCTGCCATGTATCTTCCGACAGGCTTAAAGCATATTCTGAGCTAAATGAGGCCCTCAGGGCTTTTCGTGCGGAGGGCGATTCTATCGGCACAGGCTACGCATTGCTCTATTTGTCGTTTCTATTTAACAGCAGGACGATCTGCCCCGACCGTTATACTTCTTATTGTCAGGCGGCTATAAATTCTTTTTCAGCTGCCGGATTCCACTCCACCGCACTCAAACTGAAGGTGAATTTTGTTCTAAATCAACCGGATACTCTTTTGTGTATAACTACCTTGAAAGAGTTGCTTTCCAATCCTGTAATTAAGAAGGACAGTAAGGCGTTGGAGATAGTGCGGCGTAATCTTTATCCATTGGTTGATTCGCTGCCTCTGATAGATGCAAATATTGATATGCTGGCTGACTCCGCCTGCTGTTCGGAAGAATATGGCATAAATCTTTGCCTGAAAGGTATGCATCTGGCCAACCACGGTGATGTGTTTAATGGGATAAGTATGCTTCGAAGAGCGTATGCCATACTTGATTCCGCTTCTGAAATCCGCTATAGACTTGCTGTCACAGATGCCCTTGCAAATTTTTACGCAGAAAGCGGGCGGCATGATTCGGCATGTGTGTTTTTTAAGGAAGCCGTGCAGCTATGTGACCGGATGCACTCAGAATATGCGCTGCAATCGCTTATCGCAGCCGAAACGGAGTTGGGCATAACCAGAAATGAAGGTGAAATCCGGCTTAAATTGCAGCATGTCCGTACTTATAGCCTTATGGCAGGGGCCTTTGTGCTTATCGTTCTGCTCTCCATCGGGTTTATGCTATACCGCCGGAGCAAGGCAAAACAGATACGACGGTTGCAGTTGGAATCGCAGTTGCGTCAGAAGGAGACGGCAATTGCCGCTCACGCTCTGATTATAGAGGAGAAAAACAATTTTTTAAATGAGCTGCGCAACACTATCGGTTCTTTTTCCGCAGAAGGAAAGATCTCCTCACATGAGGGGGCTGAACTGGAAAAGAGATTGAAAATACATTCGGGAGCTGAGAATGAACGGACAATGTTTCTTGAAACCCATTCGAGACTTTATCCGGATTTTGTCAGGAAATTGAAATCTGATTTTCCGGAATTGACGGAGAACCAGCTACGGCTTGCGTCATACATTGCGGCGGGGATATCAAACAAACAGATCGCCCGTATGCTTAACATCACTCCCGGCAGTGTGAAGACCAACCGCTACCGTCTCCGTATCCGCTTGCATCTTAAAACAGATGATTCGCTTGAGGATTTTCTAAGGCATTACATCGGCTTTGAGTCTATTGACTGACGGTCTATGGTGTGTTCACCCTGTGTCTACCTGCTGTATTTGGCGTTAATAGGCCCTCGGGATTACTTTAGCCCACGATTATTAATTAAAAACCACACTACCATGAAAATTAAACACTTACTTGTATGCCTAAGCCTGGTGGCATCAGTAACCGCCGGGGCTAATCCTGCCGGAATTTTTAGAAACGCCTGCCATGATGAATACCGGCCGCCCCGTGCTATGTCACCCCGCACCTCTCCGGCCTCGGGCAATGTCACACTCAATATCCCGCCTAACACCGACCAGATGGCTTTCGATTGGATAATGATTGCAAATGCCACTCATACTTATTCTGTAGAGCGGTCCCATTTTAATGGACAGACTACCGCGACTGTTGATATTGAACCGGGCACATATTTCATGGTCGCTTGTTTTGACGACCGCAGTGCGGAGATGGATTTTTTAATTGATATGTCGGAAGCGCGTCCCCGGAAAGCATTCTGTTTCAGGGAAGATGTGGAGGTGGCTGATAATACTGAAGTGTCATTCACATGGGAGGAATGTGTGAATACCATCAGATTTGAAACTGTCAATCCGCAGGGCGAGATATGTAGATTCCCCCAAATGTATATTGTGGATTGGGAAACCGGTGAAATGGCATTTGATTTCAGCAATGCAAATGTTGTTGACTATACTGCGAAGCAGCAGATCTATTATCGCTGTGAGGGGATGGGCGATATGGATGACATGTTGCTTTTCAGCTGTATGTTTTCAGGTGGCTGGACAAATAAAAATGGTCATTCTTGTGCCGGCTTTTCGGATTTCAGAACCAACCATGTGAGTGACAGGGCGTTCTTTTTTATGGAGCGATCTTATTCCACAGGAAATGAAACAGAAAGAACAGGAGTCTTTACCTCTATATCCGGTTATAAGGGGTGCAATGAGGAGGATATTGTTATAATCAACAGTCCTTCGGATTATGTGGAGTTTGATTGGAGCGCTCTGTTCAATTCGGAATATGATCCGGCATGGCGGAAAACCCGCGGATATGAAATCATGACTGCTGAGATTCTGAACCGCAACCGTCCTGTCGACGTTTATTTCAGTTCATTGCCGGAATTTTCATCGGATCGGCCTATATATAATCTCTCAATTGATGAATCCTGCACTCATGAGCCTTTTGTTTTCAGGCCCATTACGCGTATCCATACTAAGGATGCAAGTGTGAGTGAAAGCTTTACCGCGGTTCTGGCAGGAAGGAAGTGGAATTTCCTTAATTACCATAATTGGGATTCTGATAATGCCTCATTTTGGCTTACAGAGAATTATGGGGTGCCTATGTGGCCCGGTAATACGGCTTTCGATGCCGGGGTGGAGAATCTGGATATTAAATTGGGCAATACTGCCCCGTTGTTAATTGTTATGCATCAGATCTATAGCGGTAAAAATGGGAAGGTGGAAGTACATGTGCCTCTTTACAATGGTATGGCCGGAGAACATTACTCTCTTGGCAATCTATCCGTCAGCATTAAGCGTGACGGTGCTTTGATAGGGGAAGGCCCTTACAGCGTGCTTGAAGAATGGGAAAGTTCGGTCAATCCTTACGACGGACATCAGCCTGGTATGTTGGAAATTTCCTATTTCAAGAATGATGTGAAAGTTGATGGAATGGATGCGTTCAATGAAGCATACATCCGTTATGATGAAAATCTGGCTGATGTAAATGTACCCACATTGCAGAAACTATGGATTCGTGATTCACAGGGCCATGTAACCAATAAGCTGGATAGGGCTTCGGATGGTGTGATGGAGCTGTGTGGTGCCGATTTTAATTATCATTCAGCCGGTGTGCCTACATGGTTTTCATGTGATCCGGTGCATATCAAGCTTGAATGCTCGCCTTATGGCATTGCCGAATGGGAGGAACTTGAATTGGAGGAAGTGCCCGAAAATTATTATGCGCCGGCCTACGGCTATTTCTGGCGTGTGCCGCTTGGTCAGGTCACTGCTTCCAGTGAAACGGGATGGTATAACCTGAGGGCCACAATGACCGATCCGTCCGGCAATATGTCGCAGCAGACTTATGGCCCCGTATTTTACCTCGGCGATAAAAAATCCTCCATTGATGCTGTGGCGGACGACTCACAGTTTGATATGTGGCTTGACGGCAAAACGCTGCATTTGTCGGAGCAGGCAAGTGTGGAGGTCTATACATGTGATGGCCGTATGGTTACAGACCGAAGTGAGGTTTCCTCAGTTGATCTGTCCCATCTTGCCAGCGGCATTTACATAGTCAAGGCCCATAATGCCGCCGGCTCCCTCATAGTCAAACGCTTCAAGCTTATTTAAATTAGTACAAATAGTTAACGAACAAAACCACTCCATCGCGCAGGCGGTGGAGTGGCTTTGTCCGTAGTAGGGAAGGATGGGAATTCTAATTCCTAAATCCTAATTATTGATTGATCCGTGTTATTGTGGCGCGGTCTATCAGGGCGTGGTTGGTGGCGCCGTTCATGTTGGCGTCCGACGGCTGGTATTCCACTGTCACGGTGTGGCGTCCGGGCTTGAGGGTGAGATGCAGGGCATTGGTGGTGCCCCAGTCATCCCAGTTGGCGCGTCCGCGCTGGGGCATAACGGCCACACCGGCGCGTTCGCCGTCCACTGTCACAGTGCGTATGCCGCAGCGGTTTTCGGTGTTCACCGGTCCGTTGCCGTTGGCATAGCGGAATGTCAGCGAGTAGGCGCCCTCCTCGGGTACTTCGAATTCGAATGTGAGCGGTGCACTGGTCATATCCAATTCAGCGAATCCACGGCCCGAGAATCCGGCCACGGGGCTTTCGGGACGGTAGGCCACCTCGGGAGATGTGACGGTGGTCTTCTCGCCCGGCATTTCCACTGTGATGGCCTTACGGGTGGACAGCGGCATTGACGCGAACGACGGTATGCCCTCCTCGCTTACGCCTATAACCTGATATTCACCCGGTGCCGACGCGTCGAAAGTGGTGGAGCGCTGTGTGGCTATCTCCTTGCCGTCGCGCAGCACTATATAGCGGCCTATGTATTCGATCGGTTCCCATGTGAGGGTAGTGCCCTCCAACCGGGCAACCGGGGTGAGGGGTGCCGAAGCATTTGCCACGTGGTTGACCTTCATGGCCGGTATCGGCTCGGAGTCCATTGTCACTTCCACTGTCAGGTGCCCTTTGGCTTTAGGGGATATCACTGAGAGTTTCTGCTCCTTGCCGTTGACTTTGAACGATTTTATGCGTGATCCGAAGCCGCTCACCGTTATGTCGAGTGTGGCGTTGCGGTAGGGGAAGTTGCGCAATGTGCGTGTGTCCCCCAATGCCTCGGGCACGAACGGCTCTATGTGGAGCCCGTCAAGGTCAAAGTGGAGTCCGAACAATATGCGGTGGGTCAGGGCTATGTTGCCCGCGAGACACCACAGCATGTTCGATGAGTTAAGCTCGGTGGCTATGTCGCCGTTGTCGAGGCGAAAGTTTTCCTTATTGGTGCAGAACAGTGCTGCCGGGCGGAACAGGGCGCCGAACGACTCCATGACACCCTGCGCGTTACCGGCCTTGGCGTTTGCAAGGCCCCACCATGCGCCTACCCAGGGCCACAGCGCGTTGTTGTGGTAGGAGGGCATGTCGGCTATCTGGGGATAGAATATTGCCGGGCCGAAAGGTGTGGTGGGGTTGTTCTCCGTGATCTCGCGGGCGCGTACGGAGTCGGCCACGTTCCACATTATGGCAAGCGATTCGCCGAGGGTCTCGGCGCGGGGATTGGTTATGAGGTTGTCGCGGCCGTAGAGATACATCGCATAGTAGCCTTTCTGCGGCATCCACAGCTCGCGGTTGATGGCCTGGCGCAGCCCTATGGCACGTGAGCGTGCGGTAGCGGCCATTTTGGAGTCGCCTTTTATCTTGGCTATCTCCATCAGCACATCCCAGGCGTGTGCATGCACCACTGAGGTCGACAGCGACAGGCTCCGGTATATGTCGACGGTCTGCATCCACTTGGGGTAGCTCTGCTCGCGCCAGTCGATAAACGAGGTCTCGCCGCGCACAAGTCCGGTGTCCTTGTCGTAGACGGTGAGGAGGTCATCGTCGAGCGAGCGCTTGATTATGGGATATATGTAGTCGAGCCACCCGCGGTCGCCCGTCACTTTGTAGACCTCCCACGCAGCAGCCGCCCAGATCATGCGGTCGGACGACACAGGCCATGCGCCGCCGCTGCCCGTGTCCTGTATTATGCGGCCGTCGGGGGTCACTTTCTTCATGAGCGATATGCGCGAAGCTTCTGGCTGCATGTAGGCCATTGACAGGAGGATGGAGTAGCTTACATCGCGCGTCCACACTCCGGCCCATTCCTTGCCTGTGCGCAGGGTGGTGTCGCGCTCCACGGCGTTTACCATCTCGTCAAGCCCCATGTTGTAGATAGCCCGGTGGAGCACCGAGGGGGTTTCGAGCGACGGGTAGCCTGAAATGTCGTTTTTAAGTTTCCACTGCTTTTCAACCGGCATGAAGTAGCCCGGCTGCGCCTCATAGGTGGATATTATTTCATGAGAATTGGGGGCTGTGGCCGTGAAGCGGCCCTGGATTATGCTGTCGCCCCGCCATTCGTAGGCCGGGGTGCCCACAATGGGAGCGCTCCCCGCCGCCCCGAGAGGCATTGCGGCCAGCAATGCTATAGCTGATTTCTTCATAGGATGGTTTTGTATGGTATATGGTTAATGAATTGTGGCGTAGGAGACCGAGGTCATATCGACTCGGGCGAATAGGAGGTGCGCTCGCGGCTGAGCCTGTGGAACTGCCATATGATCAGTGCGGCAGTAACCACGGTGGCGCATGTGTCGGATATCGGGAACGACATCCACACTCCGCGCAGTCCGAAAGTATGGGGAAGTGTAAGCAGCAGCGGTATCAGGAATATCACCTGACGCGACAGGCTAAGGAATATCGATTTGCCGGCTTTGCCTATTGACTGGAAGAAGGTGGTGGCCACTATCTGGAACCCTACCATCCAGAATGCCCACAGGGCCGTGCCGAGGGCCATGGAGGTGGAGTCGATCAGTGACTGCGAGGTGGTGAAGGCTCGCGCTACAAGGCCCGGGAAGGCGAGTCCGAAAGCTCCGCCGAGAGTGGCGAGTACGGTGGAGACGCCGGCGGCAACCATTACGGTGCGCCGCACACGGTCAATTTTCCTCGCACCGTAGTTGTAACCCACAATCGGCTGCATTCCCTGGCATATGCCCACTATCACCATCACTATCACCGAGGTGAAGGTGGTGAAAATTCCCGCGGCGGCTATGTCAAGATCGCCTCCGTGGCGGTATAGCGTGGTGTTTATGATCACATTCACGGCGCTTCCGGCGGCGTTGACCAAGGAGGGGGCTGCGCCTATGGCTATTATGGCGCCCACATAGCGCCAGCGCAGGCGGAAAGTGCCGCGTCGGAACCTCACTGTCACACGGCGGTTGAAGAAATGGGCCATCACGAAGCACATCGACACGAACATGGATATGTCGGTGGCCATGGCCGCGCCCTTTATGCCTAATCCGAGCACGAATATGAACACCGGGGCCAGTATGACATTGCATCCTGCACCTATGAACATCGTTACCATGGCCCGTGTGGGATAGCCCGAGGCGCGCATGAAGTTGTTGAAGCTGAACGTGAGGTTCATGAACATCATGCCGGGCATTATGAAGAGCATGAAGTCGCGGGCATAGGGGAGGGTTACGGGCGATGCGCCGAACATCAGCAGTATGTCATCGATGAACACGGCGAATATCGTGAGATACACAGTGCAGTTTATCAGCAGCAGCACCAGGGAGTTGCCGAGCGTGATCTCCGCTCCGCGGCGGTCATCGGCCCCGAGCATTATCGATATGCGTGCCGCACCACCGGCCCCTATCAGCACACCCATTGCCGCCGAAAGGTTCATTACCGGGAATGTTATGGCCAGTCCGGCTATGGCTTCGGGCCCGACTCCCTGACCGAGGAATATGCGGTCAACCACGTTGTAGAGCGACATCACCAGCATGCCCACCACCGCCGGGAGACTGTAGCGCCACAGCAGCCGTGCCGGACCTGTGGTGGCAAGTTCGGTGAGGCGTTCCATCGAGGAGGGTTTGGTCGCCGTTGCTGCGGTTTCGGATGTTTTTGTTTCCGTGTCGTTATTTTGTGTCATTACTTTCGGTTTTCAGTATGATCCACAGGGGTGTGGCTTTTACGTCGAACGGCGTGCCTTGTGCCCGCTGGGGAGCTTGGTTGAGGCGGTAGTAGTAAGTGTGCTGCCTGTCCCATGAAGGGAATGCAGCCTGACGTGTCTCTCCGGGCGGTATGTCTACTGTCAGTGTTACTTCGCGCGAATGGAGCATGCGGCCCTGAGTGTCGGTGTAGTCGAGCCTCACATTGATTTCGGCTACTGTGGCCGAATCAAGGAGCGAGGTTACGAGCATTGTTTCCGTTGACGAACGGAGCGGTTTCTCGTAGCCCGACAGTGTCACTGCCCCGGTGTGGGCGTGCAGCGTGTCGCGGGCGGCAGGCGGCAGCGGCTTCACTTTCAGCCCGCGCATGGTGGTGCGCTGGGGCCGGGCGCCTTGTGCGGATATTATGACACTGCATGACAGCAGTGCCGCGCCACAAAGGGCCTTATATAGTGCTGAACTTATAGTTGAAGCCAAAACTGAGTATCTCCTTGAATTGCCATTCGTGCCAGCGTGTGTCGGGCATTTTGGGGGTTGACGAATCGTAACGCAGATGTGCGTAGATCTGTGTGGAAAGGAACCGGTTGATTGAGAAACTTATGGTATTCTCCCAGTCAGCCTGGGCATAGGAATAGTCGGTGAACAGGAACATCCGCGATGTGTAGGTGATGTTCGACGCTATATCCCACTTGCATTTCAACTCGGCGCTCGAACCTATCTCGTTGATGGTTTTGCGTCCTTGCTTTATGCCGAATTGACGGGGATCTATGGCGCTGTTTGTACATGTCTTGAGGTTCCATGACAGCGGCGACAGCGACGCTATGAATTCGAAATTCTTTTTGGGCGACGTGTAGTCGTAGGTCATACCGAGGCCCACATTCAGCTCGCCGGGCGAAAGGAATGCCGCTTTCATGTTGTTGGTGTTGCTTTCATAGCTGTTGAGCATCTGGGTTTTGAACATGAGCGAGAGAGAGTAGAACCAGTGTTTGGCTGCGCGTATACCCGCCTTGCTGATGATCTGGAATATGTCTTCCGTCACCGAGTAGGAGCGGATGGAGTCGTCGGGCGCCGAGGTCAGCGACAGCTTGTAGCTCACCGTCGTGTCGAACAGGAGGTTGGGGTGGAATTTCTGGTTCAGCTTTATGTTGTAGATTGCCTGGGCTATCATGTTGAGGTTGTTGTTGCCTCCCTGATACCAGTTGGGCGATATATAGGCTTGGGAGAACTGTATCAGTCCGTCGAACTTGTGGATCCAGTTTATTCGCTCTATATCTATAGGCGCTCCGGGTTTGCGTGATGCTTCGTCGATTGTGATTTCCTCCATCACTATACGTGCCTCCTTGGGATCCACCACTGCCCGGAAGCGTTTGGGCGCGCGGGGAAGCATCCGCTCGGTGAAGCGCACACGTTCGGGGTATTCCATCATGTAGGTCTGCCGCAGATTGGCCATCAGCGAGTCGTTGAACAGTGCATCGTCCAGCCATTCCGTTCCGGCGTTTTTCAGCAAGGCATGGCGTGCGGGGGCTGGAGCGGCTATGCTGTCAGGTATAAACGACGGGAACGGCCTGTAGGTGAAATCTATAAACACCGGTTCACGGAACTCCACGGCCCCTATCGGAGCATAGTCCCTGACCACGGCCTCAAATACCTTGGCGGAATCGGTCACTGTGGTGTCGGCCGCTATCGAATCAGGGTTGAACGGCTTGACCAGTCCGTTGTCCATCCCTATCTTGAGCCAGAACTTGCGTTCGGGATTAGTTGCCCATGCTCCGGCACACAACGCTGTGGCCGCGAGTATTGTCACAAACCTTATGAGTCTCATAACGAAGTTTCGGTAATTTGAAATATACTTGCTTGTTGCGCAAATTTAGCGAAAAAATCCCCGCCCGCCAAATCCCCCTCCCTCCCCGATAGGGAATTTATGTGGGGTGAAAGAGGGGGGATATTATTTAATTTGCTAAATTTGCAGTTCAGATAATGATGTATCAACAAGTCCGAACCTGTTTCTGAACGCTATAATGGGCTATAAATCCCGAAGTTTCCTGCATTGGTGCCGCCGCTACCTGTCCGTGAACACGGTGGCGATAGCGGGTGTGCTTGTGTTCATACTGTTTTTCAACGACAATTCCGTAATGAATCATTACGCTTACGAAAAACGCATTGAGGAACTCAAGGCTCAGATAAAGGAGAACAACGACACGCTGATGTATTACCGCGCACTCAATTCACGGCTCGACACCGATCCGGAGACAATGGAGCGTATAGTGCGCGAGCAATATCACATGCAGCGGCCGGGTGAGGATGTATATATAATTGTAAATGAAGATTGAAAATCCTGTTACATTGATGTGGCTCACGACAGTACCCTTGCTGCTTGTGGTGGCCGGTACGGCAATGCCCATCTTGGGTTGCCAGCCTCCGCTGTGGAAATATGTCTACTCCGCCGGTGCGGGGCTGTTGCTGATAGTGCGCATCCTCACTCCTTACCGGGGTGACAATCTACGCGTGAAGCGTCTCAGCCGGTTGGAGTCATGGAGTGCCATATTTTTCTGTGTGGCTGCATTTTTCATGTTCTACAAAGGTGCCGGCCCCACCGACTGGCTTGCGTTCACTCTCGCCGGAGGTGCCGTGCAATGCTACACGTCGATAATGATACCGCGTGCCCAGAAAGGTAAACGATGAATATTCACTCTCACAGCAATCCACAATGAAGATAGCTATAATAGGCTACGGCAAGATGGGCCGTATGATTGAGGAAATAGCCCGCAGCCGTGGGCATGAGATCGTGTCCGTGATCGATGTCGGCAATCTCTCCGATATGCAGGGCGAAGCTTTTCGTTCAGCCGATGTGGCCATAGAATTCACCACCCCTTCGGCCGCCCCCGACAATATTATCGAGGCCTTGCGTCAGGGTGTGCGCGTGGTGTCCGGTTCCACCGGATGGGCGTCGCGCATGGATGAGGTGAACGGTGAATGCCGCCGACTTGACGGAACAATGCTGTGGAGCTCTAATTTCAGTCTCGGTGTGAACATATTTTTTGCCGTAAACCGGTTTGTGGCCCGGATAATGGAGCGGTTTGACGCTTACCGCCCTACGCTTACCGAGGTGCACCATGTGCATAAGGCTGACCATCCGAGCGGCACAGCCGTCACACTTGCCGATGACATTGTGGCCGAATGTCCGCGCACAGGCCCGTGGCGCGAGGATGTGCCGGCTCCCGACGGGACACTTATTGTGAACCATGTGCGCCGGGCCGAAACTCCGGGCCGTCATGTTGTGGACTGGGATTCGGAGGCCGACACCATAACCATAGCCCATAACGCCAATTCACGCCGCGGTTTTGCCCTCGGCGCCGTCATAGCCGCCGAATGGCTTTCGACACGCCGCGGATTCCACACTATGGACGATATGATGCAGGGTGTTTTCGGACTGCCGGAGCATGAGTCCGGCAACTGATCTTGACGACTTTATAAACGACATATACAGATGGATAAACTTTCTTTAAACCAGCGCCTCAAGGCTGTGAAAACCACCCGTTGGATACGTTTCGGAATTGTCGCGCTGATATTCATCCTTTGGGTGATATGGCTCGGAAACCCGTGGGTGCTGCTGTTGCTCCCCCTGCTGTTTGACATATACATCACCGGCTACATTCCGTTCACCTGGTGGAAAAAATCATCCAGTCCGGTGGTGCGCACCGTAATGAGCTGGGTTGACGCTATTGTATACGCCCTGATACTCGTCTATTTCGTGTTCACCTTCATAGGCCAGAACTATCAGATACCCTCGTCGTCGCTCGAAAAATCGCTTCTTGTGGGCGACTATCTATGGGTCAACAAGATGGCTTACGGCCCGAGGGTGCCCAACACACCTATCCATGTTCCGTTGGTGCAGAACACATTGCCGGTGATCAACACCAAAAGTTACTTGGAGTGGCCGCAGTGGCGCTACCACCGCCTCAAGGGGCTCGGCAATGTGGAGCGAGGCGACATTGTGGTATTCAATTTTCCTGCCGGCGACACTGTGGCCCTGAAAGTCCAGAATCCCGACTATTATACTCTTGTGAAGCAGTTCGGCCGCGAGAGGGTCAACAATGACAAAGCGACTTTCGGCGAGGTTATCTACCGGCCTGTTGACCGTCGAGAAAACTATGTCAAGCGCGCGGTAGGACTTCCGGGAGAACGCATAAAGATAGTTGACGGTGTGATATATATCAACGGTGAGGCTCAGCCTCAGCCTGCCAATGTGCAGTTCAACTATTATTTCCAGTTGCGTCAGGGCGAGATGACCGATGCTGACTGGGAGCGTATCGGCATAGCTGTCGACGACCGCCACCGTGTCAACGTCACTCCCGATGATATCGAGAGCCTGCGCGCCCTCGGTTTCGCTGTCAATGCCGACGGCTCGGTGCCTCCGCTTTATGTGGCTCCGCTCACGGCAGCCATGGTAAGCACTCTGGAGGCGGATCCCCGTGTGAGCCGTGTTATGAAAATGGAAGCGGTGCCGGAACCATGGCTGTTTCCCGATGGGGTGTCGGCTGAACGTACACGTGCCGATTACGGCGAGATATGGATCCCGCGCAAAGGGGCCACGATCCGCGTGGACGAAAGGGCCTGGCGCATCTATGGCCGCTGCATACGCAACTATGAGCACAATGATGATGCCACGTTCCATAACGGCAAACTGTATATAGGCGGTAAGCCTCAGGACACCTATACATTCCTTATGGATTACTACTTCATGATGGGCGACAACCGCGACAACTCCCTCGACTCGCGCTATTGGGGCTTTGTGCCCGAGGACCACATTGTGGGCCGTCCCGAAGTGGTGCTTGTGTCGTTCGACAAGGACAAAGGTATTCTTGATGGCGGTATCCGCTGGAACCGTGTGCTCCGCCGCGCCAATCCCGACAAATGACATGTCCACCCCTCCGCAGCCACCTTTTAAGGCCCGGGGGCTGTTGCTCCGGCCTGCACTCGCGGCTCCTGCGGGGCGTTATGCGGCTATGGCCGCTGCGCCGCATACGGCGGTGGACGGTTCCATGCGCTGGGACAAGCGCCTGAAATCCTCCCACCGCTTCACTATCGCCGCCGAGGCGGGGCCGCTGACGCTCACTGTGCCGGTGGCAAAGCCTCGGGAATACCATTCGGCCACGCTTGACAGCGTCACCGTGTCGTCGCACGGCAATTGGTGGCGCCTTCACCTCACGGCATTGGAGAGCGCATACGGGCGTACACCTTTTTTTGAGTTTTATATCGACCGGTTCCGTCCGCTTCTGTCGGCGGAAACTGTGGGGCGTAGCCTGACATGGCTTACCGCGGCATGGGATTCGGTGATCTGTCCTATCCTTCATCTTCCCGTGCCGGTGTCGGTAGACTGTTGTCCTGACGACACGGAATTGTGGGACGATTGCCGCCTAACTGAGCCGAAAGTCGATTTGCCCTCATATTGGCAGGTGCGCGCCTCCCGCTTCGGGTTTATTCCCGGGATGAGTGTGCTTGACCTTATTTTTAATCTCGGGCCGGAAGCCCCTCTTTATATCAGGCCATGGGCGAGGATGTGAAAATATCGGTGATAGTGGCTACCTACAATCCCGGCGAATGGTTCGGGGCTTGTGTTGCGTCGGTGCTTAACCAGTCGGAGGACCGTATAGAACTCATTGTGGTGGATGACGGCTCGGAATGTGACATAAGGGAGCATCTCGCTCAGGAACAGATTGCCGATCCGCGGTTGCGTATAGAACGCATCGGCCATTCGGGCGTGTCTGGTGCCCGCAATCATGGCCTGTCAGTGGCACGCGGAGAGTGGATCGCATTCGCCGACGATGACGATATGCTGCACCCCGACAATCTTCACCGGCTGCTCGGGATGGCTGAGTCCACAGGCGCCGAAATAGCCGTGGGACGTATGCGTTATTCCGAACTGCCCGACTTCCGGACTATAGGCCGGAAGCGTGTGGCGTTGATGACAGGACGCCGTGCAGCGCTTCATGCCTTGCATCAGACAGCCGGATTCGACAACGGTGTGTGGGCAAAACTGTTCCGGCGCGACATGTTTGGCCCCGAGGTCTCATTCCGCCCCGGACGATATGAGGATCTGGATATAATCTACCGGCTTTATGAACGTGCCTCCAAAGTGGTGGTGACTCCCGAACAGGTGTATTTCTACCGTAAACGCCCGGGAAGCTTCATAAACACTTTCAGTGCGGCACGGGCCGATGTGCTTGATGTGGCTGACCGTATTGTACGGCACTATTCAGGCGCTGACCGCGTGATGAAGGCCGCTGCTGCCGACAGGGCGTTCGGTGCGGCATGCAATATACTTATGGCCCTCTCTGCCTCGGGCGCGTCTATGCCTGAAACAGAGCGCCGGTGTGTCGATATGATCCGCCGTCACCGACTGTCCGTGGCGATTAATCCGCGCGTCAGGCTAAAAAATAAAGTTGGGGCGCTTGCAGCCCTTTTGTCGCCACGTATTTTTAAATTTGCATCACGGTTTGTCAGTGCCACATGAAAGTTGTAACAGTAACACCGGATGATCTTGAGGCCATGTCGCGCCGGCTTGGGCGTGAGGCGTTGGAATACGGCCCGTTTGACGTTACTGTCGGTATCCTCAACGGGGGTGCGCGCGTGGCCCGCATCATTACCGGGGCTTATGGCGGAGAGAGAATGGGGCATTATCATGAAACGGTTATGCGGCGCCCTTCGTCGAGCAAAAAAGAGCGGGGCTTTATGGTCAGGCTTATGCCGCATATGCCGGTATGGATGCTTGATATGCTGCGTAAGGCGGAGTCATTGTGGCTGCGGCGCCGTAAACGAAGCGATGTACGGTTACCAGAGCTTTCAGCTGGGCTGCGTGCTGATCTGGCTGCGTTTCCCGAACCGAGGGTGCTTATTGTGGATGATGCAGTTGACTCAGGCGTCACAATGAAAGCAGTTGTGGACGCTGTGCGGGCTGAGGCACCTCGTGTGCGCATTGTCACAGCGGCCCTTACGGTCACTACTCCGCACCCCGTATTTCGTCCGGATGTGGCGTTGTTCAGGGATTCAGCGCTTCTGCGTTTTCCATGGTCAATAGATTATAGGCAGCCATGAAACTTCTGGTGGTGGATCTCGACGGCACGCTGTTTCGCGGCAATACCCTTAATCTTTGGGTGCGTACCGCTTTTAACCGGCTTGTGCGCACCGGACGCGTGGTCAGCGCCGCAGGGGTGGGTTTCTGGGTAATCCTGCGCAAACTCCGTATGGTATCACACCGCCGCATGAAGTTCCACCTGATGCGGCTCACATCGCCGGTCGGCACACCGGCTGTAATAGACGGATTTTCAACTGCCGTGGCCCGGGGATTCAACAGTGAAGTCATGGCATTGGTTGAAACTCACATTTCCAAAGGTGATAAGGTTGTACTCGCCACAGCTGCTCCTGATCTTTATGTGGGAGCAGTGGCCCATAGGGCCGGTATCAGTTTATGGGTGGCCACGCCTATGTCGCAGCGGCCCGATGAATATGCCGAATGCCGCGGCGAAGCCAAACTCAGAGCTGTGCTCTCCGTCACTGGCCCGTGGAGCGCCTATGATGAGGTTACGGTGGTCACCGATCATGCCGACGACACCCCGTTGCTCCACGCCAACACCTCAGGCCGCAACATCCTTATCCGTTAAGAATAAATGAAATGAAACGCGCGGAGTGTCATCTTCGACAGTCCGCGCGCTTTACTGAGGATATTTTCAAAATTACTGTGTTTGTTTTGCCTTAAATGTGATATTGATATAATACGTTTCTGATCTTAGAGAGTACTGCAAAATTAGATCGACTCTGTTACGGAGTTGTCACAATTAGGTGAAAGCTCTGCAACAGAGTCGATGTTTAACCTTTTTTATGCTATTAGAGTAGATCCAATTTTACTGTGAAGTGACGCATAAGGGGTGCTTCCTCCACAATTTTCACGCCACGGGTGATTGAGTCGCGGCGGTCAAATACATTTTTGAGAGCTGCGGCAATAACGCGCATATGGTTGTCGGTATATGTGCGTCGCGGAATGGCGAGACGCAGCAGGTCAAGTCCGTTGAAGCGGTTCTCGCGGGTCACGGGGTCGCGGTCGGCCAGAATATAGCCTATTTCGCAGCCGCGCACGCCTGCTTCCAGATACAGTTCCACCGTGAGGCGTTGTGCCGGGAATTCCTCTTTGGGCACTCTGGTAAGGATTTTGGAAGCATCCACAAATATGGCGTGTCCGCCGGCGGGACGCTGGTAGGGTATGCCGTATTCGTCGAGCAGCGATGCGAGGAACTGCACCTGATGGATGCGGGTTTCGAGGTTGTCGAACTCGGTGTTTTCGTCCAATCCTACTGCCAAGGCCTCCATGTCGCGGCCGTTCATGCCGCCGTAGGTCAGATAGCCTTCGAAAGGTATCAGGAATAGTTTGGCTTTCTCGGCCCAATCCTGATGGCGTGTGGCTATGAAGCCGCCCATGTTGACTATGGCGTCCTTTTTGGCTGACATGGTCATGGCGTCGGCGTATGAGAACATCTCGCGCACTATTTCCTTGATGGTGCGGTCGGCATATCCTTCCTCGCGGGTTTTGATGAAATATGCGTTCTCGGCGAAGCGGGCGGAGTCAAAGACCACGCGTTTGCCGAACTCATCGGCGAGCTGGCGCACCTCGCGGAGATTCTTCATTGACACAGGCTGGCCACCGGCTGTGTTGTTTGTTATGGTTACGATGATGAAAGGCACCTTGTCGGCATGCTCTTCAAGCACACGGCGCAGTTTGGCTATGTCAACGCTGCCTTTGAACGGGTGTTCGAGCTGGGTGTCGCGGGCTTCGTCGATGGTGCAGTCCACAGCCGTTGCCTTGCGTGACTCGATGTGGCCTTTGGTGGTGTCGAAATGTGAGTTGCCGGGAACATAGTCGCCCTCGTGTACCAATGCCGAGAAAAGTACATTTTCGGCAGCGCGGCCCTGATGGGTGGGGAGCAGTATCGGGAAGCCTGTGATGCGCTCCACTGTGTCACGGAGGGTGAAGAACGAGCGGGCGCCCGCATAGCTTTCGTCGCCTTGCATCATCGCGCTCCACTGGCGGTCGCTCATGGCGCCGGTGCCTGAATCGGTGAGAAGGTCGATATACACATGCTCGGCAGCGAGCTGGAAAACGTTGTAGTGGGCGTCGCGGAGCCATTTCTCACGTTCCTCACGGGTGGATTTGCGGATATGCTCCACCATTTTGATGCGCCATGATTCGGCGAATGGAAGTTCCATGTTATGATTGATTTAAGGTGATTGGTTTGATAATTGTGTCCGAGTGCAAATATACGAATAAGTTGAGAGCAAAACCAAATTTATTTGGTTTTGCCAGGCGGTAATATATTGCATTTATGCAAATATAGCTAAATATTTCTGATATCCATATTGGGGATTAGTAAATAAAAAGCTATATTTGTTGGCGTGGAAATAAATACAAATGTGCTTATTATTTGAGTTATGACAACGAAACGTTCGGAAGTTGTGTTTGAGATTTTACGGAGTGTAGGCTTAATCGGTTTAATGACGACGGGAGTGTGTGCCACCTTTCCCTGGTTCGCGGCATTTGCCCTTTTCTATACATGTGTGATGGCCTATGACGCGCGGCGCAAGTTTGTGATTAATCATGACTGGGCCGAAGTGGTCAGGATTCTTGTTATTCCGGTGGCGCTTATAGTGTTCTGTGTGCTGGCAAGGCGCGGCGGCGAGCCCCCGCTTCCCTGGCCATCGTGGGAGCAGTGGAAACTATTGTTCTGACCGTATTGGCCCCGTGAGTGCGAGGATTAGTGGAGGATGCGCCATTCGGCGGGGTATAGGCTATTGGTGCGGTTGCCGAGATTTTTGACGAATCCGAGCGGGCAGCCGTTGTGCTCAAGCAGCACTGTTCCGCGGGGCCATCCGGCCTCGGGCGCTACAGGTTCGCGGCGCAGATAGGATATTGCCGTGGCGTGATCAACTTCCACTGCCGGAAATGCTTCGGGTGCAAGTATGCGCGACATGGCGAGCTGATGGGCCGGGATGTAATCCCGGCCTTTTATGTGGCATAGGACGGTGCCGTGGTGTATGATGTCAGTGACCCGCGACAGCGAGCGCAAGGGGAGCGACAGTTGACGCGGGAATGCGTTTATGCGGTCATTCTCAACGGTGAATTCCATCTCGTCGCCGCCCTTGATCCATTTTCTTATTGCGGGATCTATTTTGGGCGTGGCGTTCTGCCTGATTTTTTTTGAAGCCGGAGGTGAGGTGATTTCGCCGGGTTTGCGCACAACGGCCATGAAAAGGCCTTCGCCGCGGGTTATGTGCGGCATGAAACGCCATGCGTCCGTGGTGAGTCCGGCGTCATGCGTGCCGAGTGCCGCTGAGTCAAGTTTCAGGCTTACAGATCCTGCGCCGAGTTCACTCATTATCCACTGCACCATACGGTCGTTTTCCGTGAGGTTGAAAGTGCAGGTGGAGTATATCAGATAGCCTCCCGGCAAAAGTGTGCGCCAAAGGTTGGCGAGAATCTCGCGCTGGCGCTCAGCACATTCCTCCACAAGTCCCGGCGACCATTGGGCGAGAGCCTGCGGATCCTTTCGCATCATTCCTTCGCCTGAACACGGCACATCGGCAGCCACTATGGCAAACATCTCACCGGCTTTGGCAAATGCCCGGGTGTCACCTCTGGTGACTATGACATTCGGCGCCCCCCACTTTATGATGTTTTCGCGCAATGCGGCCGCACGTTTAGGCACTATCTCGTTGGCCACCACTCCCCACGACGAAGGCAAGGCGTCGATTGCGGCAGTGGCCTTGCCTCCGGGGGCGGCACAGGCGTCAAGATAGAGTGAGCCTTCGGGAAGCATTTCCGCGAGACGGTTCGCCACTGTTGCTATGAACATGGATGACGCATCCTGCACATAATACCGGCCCTGATGTAGTGCCGGATCAAGCGTGAATTTCGGGCGACCGTCGAGATAATATCCCCGTTCGCACCAGTTTACAGGCGAGGCGCCCTCGGGGAGTTCCGCAGGCTTGGCTGCGTTGAGACGGATGGCCGTGACGGGATCCGATGCAAGCGCTGAGGCCAATGCGCCGGCGTCTATGCCGGCTTCTCGGATTGAGTCGATGAACAGGGCGGGAAGTTCCATACGCTCGCTTACTCCTTGGGTTTGCGCAAGGGGCGCCCTTCCCATTTTTCAAGAGCGGCCACCCATTCATCGCCGATGGGGCGCGAGGTGGCTGTGGCCATGTGGAATCCTACCATCACCGAGCGCGCGGTCGACTTGACCTCGCCGGTTTCGGTGTTGACTATCCGTTGCTCCATAATGAAGCTGTGCTCCGATACTGAGGCCACGCCGGTGAGCACCTCCATCGGCTCGGAGAAGTAGGTGGGCGCGTGGAAGCTTACATTGATGTTGACAATCACGGCCTTGGCGTTGTGCATATCGTGTCCGTCGGGGGGGAGTACATCAAGGAAATACTGGGTTTTGCCGAGGTCGAAATACGACAGGCATGCGTTGTTGTTCACGTGGCCGAGCACGTCTATGTCGGAAAACCGTTTCTGGATTTTCAGCGCATGGCGCAGGGTAAATCCGGGGTCGGGTATGCGTGGGTCAGCTGCCATAGCAGAATAGTTTGTCGATTATTCAGTGGATTACTATACGGTGTATTGTTTCCGCTCCCGCCGCTTCGTTTATAAGGGCGATGATGCGGGATTTAAGAAATGAAAGTTCGTTTTTGAGCACGGCTGAGGTGATGTAGACATGCAGTTCGCCATGCTCCACATAGCGCCTTGAGGTGTGGCGGTTGATCTCCGGGCCCACTATCTCCGGCCACAGGAATGAGGCTTTCTGCTCGCGGTAAGTGTCGGTGAGCCCGGCGGTTTCGAGTGCGCCATCGAATATCTCGGCAAAAGATTTAGCTTCGCTCCGTTTCATTGCAATCGCGGTTTACGGGTGAAAATTCGCCTTGTGCCACATTCCACAGCCGGTAATCGCCCGCCGAATGAGCCATTATCTCGTCAAGATGAGTCCGGTTGGTGTCGGTGATGAATATCTGGCCGAATCCGGGGCCTGACACAAGTTTCATGATGGCCTCCACGCGGTGTGCGTCAAGTTTGTCGAAAATATCGTCAAGCAGCAGCATCGGCATAAGCGATGTGGCTTTGCGCAGAAACTCGAACTGGGCTATGCGCAGGGCTATGGTGAAGGTTTTGCACTGTCCCTCCGATGCTGTGCGGCGCACGGGCATTCCGTCGAGAGTCATGGCTATGTCGTCGCGGTGCGGGCCCACGGATGTATGGCGCACCGCCTCGTCATGCCGCCGTGCGCCGTCGAAGAGCGCCTCAAGGGTGGCGTTGCGGCTATGCATCTGCGATTCGTAAGCAAGCGCCGGACTTTCGGTGCCTTCTGTTATGGCCGCGTAGATGCGGGCGAATATCGGGGTAAGTTCGTCGATGAAAGCGGCCCTCGCGCGGGTTATGAAGTCCGCGGCCATGCTCATCGACGCTTCTATCACTTCATAGAGCGTATGGTCAACGGCTCCGTCGCGCAGCAGCCGGTTGCGTTGTTCCAGTGCGCGGGCATAGCGGCTCAGGGCCTCAAGGTAGCGTGGATCGCCCTGCGATATGACCATGTCGGTCCAGCGGCGCCGTTCCTCGCCACTGTCGCGTATCAGGTCGATATCTCTCGGCGATACCATTACCAGGGGGAAGAGACCTATATGCTCCGACATGCGTTTGTATTCCTTCCCTTTGCGGCGCAGGCTCTTGCGCCGTCCGGGTGTTATGCCGAGGGTAACCTCCTCAGGATTGCCGCGACGTGTGTACATGGCCTTGAGCATGGCAAATTCGGCGCCGCGCCTCACGAGAAGCGCATCGTTGACCCCCGTGAAACTTTTGGTGAACGACAGGGTGTACACTGCATCGAGCAGATTGCTCTTACCCATTCCGTTCATGCCGATGAAGCCGTTTATGCGCGGCGACAGGTCGAGCCGTGCTTGGGGTATGTTCTTGAAGTCGTGAAGTGTCAGCGAGTCTAAGTGCATGGTCATGAAGTCTTGCGGTTCAGAGTTCGGACAAAGGCGGCTATATGCTCAGGAGTGGTGCCGCAGCATCCTCCGGCAATTACGCCGCGTAGCGTGCTTAAGGCGTCGGCCCATTGCTGAGGGTCGAGAGGATAGCGGCCGTGGCTGTCGGGTATGCCTGCCGACGGACGCACTATAAGCATTGGGACGGCTCCGCGCAGCATTTCAGCTCCGCGGAGGGTGGCGTCCATAGAGTCGCCGCAGTTGGCCCCGGCCGCAATGGCTTTATGCCGTTTTGCCAATGCGGCGAAATCGGCGGCACTTTCGCCAGAGGGAAGGGTCAGTGAGTCGGTGAATGTTGCCGAAAGCATGAGCGGTATTTCTATGGCTGCTTCCGACAGTATCTCATCGGCCAGATTGCAGTCATATACGGTTTCATATAATATCGCATCCGCGCCCGATGCAGCTAAAGTGCGGAGCTGTGCCACTGCGTCGGCTCCACGCAGGCCACCGGCAAGAGCTGTCACAATGCATCCGTCAGTATCCTGCACTACGGTGCGTGCCGCCTGCACAGTGTGGAGTATATGTGCCGGATCAGCTACTGCAAATGTGCATGCTGTGAGCATCCGTGCCCCGGCCATGACATAACGTCGGTGGAGTTCCGTCAGCGACTGGGGTTCGGGGTCAGGACCGAGGATGGTGGAGGCGGCACCTTCACAAACAACCACGCGCCCCTGCCGGAGCGCGCGGTGTAGTTGTGTGAGGGTGGTAGCTTCCATGGCGTAGGCCCGTTTATTTCACTACTATGAATTCCACTGCGGGTGTGTGACCGTAAAGTCGGCCGTTGCGTGTCAGCAGGAATGCGTTGTAGTGGCCGTCGGCTACACGTGATCCGTCGTTGCCTTTCAGGTTCCACGAGTAGGGGAGGGTGACGTTGTCGGCACGGAACACGGTGTTGCCAAGTGCATCACGCACAATCAGCGATATATTGTCGTACTCTGTTGCTGTCTCATCCGTGAGTGTGAATGTGGCCTGTGTGCGTGCCGGAGCTTCCTCCACGTTCATTTCCGAAAGTCCCGAACGGTTGCGTACTAAGAAATTGAGTGTGCGCGAGGTCTGGTTTCCCGCATTGTCGTCGACGGTGAGGGTCACTGTATGGTGTCCGTCGGTAAGGCCTGAAAGTTGCTGTGAGATGGAGTAGGAGCCATCGGCGGCAGGTTTCAGTGATGTGCGGAATTCCGGAAAACTTCGGGCGTTGTCGAGTTTCAGGCGTGCACCGTGGCCTATTGAGGCTGACGAACAGTTCAGGCCGCTTGCATCGGAGGCTATGGAGGCATACAGGGTAGTGGTGGATCCTGTCTCGTCGCCATTGGCGAATGACGGATCGTCGAGATAACATTCCGTTATTACCGGAGGGGTGACATCCGGATTCTCCACTAATGAAGGATCATAGGGAGTGAGGCTGAGTCCTTTGAAATATCCGGATGCAAAGGTAGAGTGGTCATCTGTGTAAGCGTAATAGTTTATCCGGTTGATAGTGTCGTTGACCAAACCTTCGGGCACAGTCATTACCGCCTCCCAGCGGCCTGCCATTACAGGCACCACTACGGATGCGATCGGAGTCTCGTCAATTTCCACCCGCTGCGAGGTCTGTCCCGGATCTCCTTTGAGGCTTGACATTACGTTTTTGATACCGTCATGGAACGTGATGGTCATCTGCCCGTTGAAGTCCGTGTCAGTGTTTCCGTCCGTATCGGTTATGGTGCCGCTGAGATTGAACGGGACGAGCGGATGCACTGTGGTGAGCCCATCGGTTGTGGCAATGGCATTGTCATCCACTGCCACAGTGTTGACAGTACGGGAAGGGATAAATATAGGTATGGCAGGATCACCGGCGAGATTATACGACATTGAGTTGATGTTTACGGCTAATGATTCGTTGTCGGCAATCTCATTTTTCGCATTGCGGTAAACGTCGCCCATGCGTGAGCCTGCGGGTGCGCTATACAGTGCACGGGTCATGGCAAGGCTCATAGCCTGATTGTGGGTCTGATATACTGTGCGGCCCGATGCTACAACTCCTATAGCTCCACCCCCCTTTCGTTTTATCATACGTTCGGTTATGCAGTCCTCAAGGCGGTCGAAACCGTAGGTTTCGCATGTAGAGAGCATTACTATGGGGGGGACCTCATATGAGGTAGTCTCAACGAGCCTGTTTTCCCAAAGGCATTCCCCGCTCATAAGGTGCGATGGATTGGCATGGCCCGAATATACCCAGTAGTTCTGGCCTATGGCGAAATTCAGTTTGGTGGCGTTGCGCAGCTCCTCTGCATCGCCGGCCGCATTAAACGGATACAACGCATTATAGAGTTTGGTCACTGTGGAATATGGCGCCAATTCGGTGATTAGTTTGGCTGACTCTTCGGCTTGGAGCAGGTGGGAGTTTGCATCACCGTCATCGCTTGTGATCATGGCTCGGTTATAACTGCCTGACAGAGGTGGATTTGTGATGTATTCGCGGATTTTTTCCACTATTGCCGATGCTTCAGTGATATTGCTTACCGGGAGGCGCCCCACTCCGAGATTCAGTTTGGTTGCGGGTATGTTGTCTCCATCAAAGCTGTCGTCGAGATATCCGAAATAGTCGTCGGAGCAATAAGCCATTGTTTCACGGCTTGCATAATCGTATTTTTCGGTCTGGTATGTAAGCAGATAGTCGCGGTCGGAGAATACTATGTGCCGGTTGTCCCATGTGCCTGTGCCGAAAAGCAGCAGGTATTTAAGTTTCTGCGGATCGCGGTCGTAGAACATCTTGAGTGCAAGCCTGTAGGCCATTGCCGACGGTGTGCCGGATGAAAATTCATTGAATATAGCCTGCTGGTCAAGCACCGCCACCTCGAGGCCGGAATGCTCGCGGTGCACTGCAGCCAGTTCTTCGGCCTGTGTGATGTATGCCGTCGGGGCTATTATCACCATGTCGGGCACCGCCATGGAGTGAATGTCCTGATTGGATACCTCACCGGCAAATTCCACTGGATTCAACTCTTTCGACGGGTCGAATACGATGAATGTGGGTTCCTGACTCTTGATGCTGATGAAGGATGCAAGGAGCATTTGGGTTGATTTGTTCCAATGGGTCATGTGATTGTACACATTTCCGTCAGGCGTGATATACCACACTTTGGAGGACGCTGAGGCGCCGGCTACAGTGAAATTCTGCGACTGCTGGACTTTGAGGAAATCGAAACGCATCTGCGGACGCCCACCCATGTCGTTGAGCCGTGAATAAGTTATGCCGGCCCAGTCAAGATTTGCCGACGATGGATTGATCCCCGAGGGAAGGGCAAGTGTTACTGATGCCTCGGCTGTGGGATTTCCTTTGGGGAGCCCGAACGACATTGATCCGGTGCCGGAAAGGTAATAATGCCGGTTTACCCCGCCGAATGAAACCGAAGTAGGTGATATGGATGATGTTGTGATGTCTCCTCCAGGTGCTGGTTTTACTGTGATGGTGGATACGGATGATGCGAGACCTGTGGCATAGCGGTAGAAAAATCTCGGTGATGTTGAGGTCAGATAATCCGTGAGTGTGAATTTAAGCTCCAGCGGCTTGTCAAGAAATGATTCGCCTAAATATATAGAGCCTCCATGCGACAGGTTTGTAAGATCCTCCTCGTGGTATTCGAATGCATTGTGCGAAGTGAGTTTGTAGCGGCTGTTGCTTGTGTTCACGCCTATTACCGGAGGCGCCCAATCGGGATTTTCCACAGCGTCGGTTACAAAGAGATAGGTGTTGTCGGAATAAGCCGATGATGTGGCCGTTATCCCTTTCGATGATATTGCAATGCGCCGCGATCCTTCGGAGTAGAACACTATTTTCTCGCCGGGCACACGGTGTATCTTCACTGCCGGCAGATCATCGGGCAGGTCGTCGGTGAAATTATTTGAGGCTAAGTTTATGGTGCTGAATCCGAATACATATACTTTCGATGGGTCGGAGAACCCCCACTGCCTGAGTTGGTCGTAGGTGATCTGCTGCATGCCTGGTTCGGTTATGCGTATTTTTACCCATCGTCCGCCGGAGAGTTTTGATGAGGTCGCAAAATGCGATGTAGGCAATGCGGTGGCCGTCAACAGCGAAAAGGCCGAAAACAGCATGGCGGCCGAAGCCCTTAGCGTTGCTGTGAATTTCATTTGCAAGGTATGGTGATTTTATTTGTTTCGGATATGAGTGTGAATTATGGCAGAATATACAATTTGCCATTGCAAAGTTACTTATTTCCCTGTCAATAATGTGTTAAAAGCCTATAAAACACTTGGTGTTACGTTGGTTACCCTGCCGGATGAGGTGGATTTTTTTATCTTATTTTCAGTTTGAGACACTCGTGTCCGGCTAAAGAGGCGGTGACGGTGGTGCGTTGCTCCAGCGGGGACTCTACGGAAGCCCAGCCGGGAATTATCACATCGCCGCTTTTGAGAGTGCAATATGCGCTTGCGGCTTCGATGGCTTCCGCTACCCGGCATTGCACCGTTTCCGCATTGAAACTTAGCGCGGCTGGGGTGAATGCTGCGTCCATAATGGGCTTGTCCCGGTCTATTTCCTCAGCGGGAATCCAAGCTCCGAGCGTAAGGGCGCCGTCGAAGGATGTATAGAGGGCTTTGCCTGCGTCTACACCGCAGGGCACTGCACGCAGGGCCACTGTCACCGCGTCGTAATAGCGTGAGGCAAACCGTGACGCGATGGTCTTTCCCAATCGGCTTATACGTACGGCGATACCCACATGGGCTATCCATGTTTCGGCAAAGTCAGGCAGGAACAATGGCTGACGGGCCACTGTAAGGGATGAATCAGGAAATAACAGTATTTCGGGAGCTGATACGGATGGCCCGGAACCTTTATGGCTTGTGACTGCTATCGCTTTCATAATTCAAGGGTAAGCTGTTGGGGTGGCAGAAGTGTGAAACTCATCCGGTGGAGGGGAGTAGGGCCGTAAAGGCGTATGGCGTTGCGGTGGGCAGGTGTCGGGTAGCCTTTGTTCGAGTCCCAGCCATAGCGGGGATATCGTTCATGCATTGCAAGCATTATGGCATCGCGCTCTGTTTTTGCCAGTACGGATGCGGCGGCTATATCGGCATAGCGTCCGTCCCCTTTTACCACAGTGGTGTAGGGCACCGAACGCCATGGCTTGAATCGGTTGCCGTCCACGGCTATGGCGCCGGGGTGTACGGCAAGCTGGTCCAAGGCCCTGTGCATGGCAAGTATTGAGGCGTTGAGAATGTTTATCCGGTCTATCTCGGCTGCGTCAACCGCGGCTATGGCCCAGGCCACCGCCTCTGCCTCGATAATGGGACGCAACGTGTCGCGCTGCCGTTCGGTGAGCTGTTTCGAATCGTTGAGCAATGGGTGGGAGAAATCATCGGGGAGTATGACGGCCGCAGCCACAACAGGCCCGGCAAGACATCCGCGGCCGGCTTCGTCGCATCCGGCTTCGTTGACACCGGCCGTCAATGCCGCAGGCAGCGGCTCATGCGCTTTAGTTTTCGATGAAGCCATATCCTACGCCTGAACGGTTAGCGAGGTTGCCTGCATAGGGGCCTATCTTTTTGCGCAGGCGCGATATGCTCACATCCAACGCGCGCGAGGGGCCGGTTTCGTCCTTTTGCCACACTGCACGGTAAAGCTCAGCCGGTGAAAAGAATTTGTTTCTGTTTTTCATCAGGAAATAGAGCAGTGAGAATTCCGTGCGTGTGAGCGGTATGCGCCTTCCGTCGATGAATCCCACTCTGTCGCTGTCGCTTAGGTGCATTGTCTTGAACACTTCGGCCTCTCCCTGTGCGGTCTGAGGCATTTCGATTTTCGATGCCATTCGGTAGGGGCGCATATTGTGGCGCCTGATTACGGAGCGTGTGCGTGCCACCATTTCCCGAAGAGACACCGGTTTTACCATATAGTCGTCGGCTCCTGCGTCAAGGCCGCGGATTATATCATCCTCTGTGTCGCGTGTAGAGCACAGAATTATGGGTATCCCGGCTGTGGAGGGTTTGCTCTTTAACAGGCCGGCGAGCATCAGGCCGTTTATGTCGCCGAGTACTACCTCGCTTATGATCAGATCCACATTCTCAATCTCCGCAAGTGCTGAATCGGCGTCAGGATATACGTCTACGTTGAATCCGGCGTCTTCAAGATTATACTTGAAGAGTCCGCGTATCATCTCGTCGGGATCGATTACTGCAATTCTAAGTCCTGAAAGGATCGTGTTTGTGGATGGTTCGTTGATCATTACTCAGCAAACTTAATCAAAAAGAGTTTTAGATTCTAATCTGTAACTTTATTGAAACAGTATTTTGATATGTATGTCTCATACCTGGATTATTTGAGAGATTTCACTATTTTTATACCGGGTCTTATCCGTAGAGGTGACGCGGCGAAAGAATCGGTGGAGGCACTGGTGTATTTGAAATGATATAGTTCATGTGGCGCCAGCCCTTCTATGCGGAATTCAGCTGTATCTGCCGGCCATCCTTTAGGTCCGCGTGATGGGGCGGCACGTTCTTCTGCGGTTATGTCGCGTCCGGCCACTGTCACGGCAAGCGACAAGGCCGATGAATCATCAATCCCATCTATTCCGGTGCGTGTTATCTTCACTGTCATGTCCGGCTCTACCTCGATTGTTATCTCGGCTGAAGGCTCGCCGGTGAGCCCGGTGTGTGAGAGGCTGCCCGGCAGAAGAAAGGTTCTGGCCGGTCCCGAATGTTTAGGAAGGGCCATGAAGGCTACGATGAAAGCCCCTGCTATTACAGCAGATACGTAGAACTCCACGCTGGTGAACAGTGACAGTAAAATTGAAGAAACAAGGATCATGGACGCAAAAATAATTAACCCTCGGAATATATGCAACTATTCCGGGCAGGCATTTGTTTGAAAAGAAGCGAAGGATGTATTAACTATTTAGATTATGAGAGACTATGATACTGACTGACGTTATTCCGGCCCATAGCATAGCTGTGTGGCTGATGACACTTATTGACCGGATGCTCAGGTTCATAGGCTTGGAGCATATGTACACTTTGCGTGAGATAGTGTACGTGGTTGTTGTCGTGGCGGCTTCCATAACCCTCGGTTGGGCCATACGTGTGATAATAGTGTGGAGCTCGAGAAAATTCGTAAGGTTGAGCCACACGGGGCTTGTCAACGAGATTCTCCAGTCGCGTCTGATATCCCGTTGCAGCCATTTCATCACTCCTCTGGTTATGATGTCGCTGTTGCCTTTCGCGTTCAATCAGGGCACTCTGTTGCGTGACATATGCGACAAACTGCTGTTCATCTATCTGCTTGTTACCATAGGCATAGGTCTCTCGGCGGTGATTGAATTCATGTGGAGCCATTATGATGTGCATGAAAACACACGCAATCTGCCTTTGAAGGGGATTGCAAACACCTGCAAGGGTATAGTGTGGCTCATTGTCGCCATAATAGGCATGTCGGTGCTGGTGGATAAATCGCCGGCGGCGCTTCTTACCGGACTCGGCGCCTTTGCAGCCGCCCTTATGCTGATATTCAAGGACAGTATTCTCGGGTTCGTGGCAGGCATACAGCTTTCGCAGAACGATATGGTGCATCTGGGCGACTGGATAGTGGTCCCGGGCACGGAGGTCAACGGAATTGTCAACGATATCTCGCTTACCACAGTCAAGGTGCGCAATTTCGACAATACTATGGTGACATGTCCCCCTTATATGCTCGTACAGCATTCGTTCCAGAACTGGAGCGGCATAAAAGATTTCGGCGCACGGCGCATAAGCTACAACCTGACTGTTTGCAACGATTCTGTCATCCCTCTTTCGGATGACCTCAGGGCGCGTCTTATGTCCCGTTATCCGGCTCTTGCCTCATGGGCAGGGAAAGTGTCGGAGGCACCACGCTCCCTGATGTTTGAAACAGGGCTGTCGGTTGTCAACGGCACGGTGGAGACCAATCTCGGCCTTTTCCGCGCATATATCCTGCTTTATCTTCAGGCCCATCCGCGCATCACACAGCAGCAGCAGATGCTTGCCCGGATTGTGGATCCTTCGTCGGAGGGCACCCAGCTCAATATATATTGTTTTACCGACACCACCGACTGGACCCTTTACGAGGCTATAAAAAGTCAGGTTCTCGAACATTTCACCTCAGTGGCTCCTGATTTCGGCCTTGAACTGTACACACCGGCATCGCTTGACGTGGACCTCATGGGCACCGGGGGCTCTTCTGAGCCGTCGGAAGCATCTTCTTCGAAAATCGGATAACATCAGAACATAAAATTCATCACACCATTATGAAATGTCGTAAAAAATGGCGTATATTCGCTCTTGTTGTAGGTATTTTTACTGTGATGGAGCCTTTGGCGGCGCGTAGCCTTGTCGATCAGCAAACCGATTCGCTCATCTCCTCGCATAAAGCCGTGTATATCGACGGCCGTCCTGCCGATGCGGGCACACAGGCTTATGTGGACTCCATACGTCAGCGCATATCGGTGTTCTATTACGATCAGTTCCGTCACTTCTCCGATCCGGCAGCACCTTATTTCCTGTTTATGAGCAAGGATGCGCAGCTCGCCATGGGAATAGGCGGATGTGTCAGGATGCGCGGCTATTACGACTGGGGCGGAGCTATCCCCGCGTCGGGATTCGCTCCCTATCTCATTCCAATGCACCCTTCGCCCACCGATATGCGCCATATCGGCACCACTCCTGCCGGTACAGCTCTGTTTTTCCGTGTGCTCGGACGCAATAAGCGGCTCGGCGACTACCAGCTCTATATAGAATGTAACTTCAACGGTTATGAGGCACGCGATTTCCATCTCAAAAAGGCCTATGCCATGATCAACGACTTCACCATAGGCTATGCCAGTTCCACATTTTCCGATCCGGCGGCGTTGCCTCCCACTGTCGACGCCCAGGGCCCGAACAATAAAATCACACCTACCCGTGTTCTGGTGCGCTATATGCCGGCCATAGGGCGCCGGTGGCATGTGGGGGTATCGGTGGAGTCGCCGGAGCAGTCGATAGCCACAGATGGCAAATCCACCGACAAGGTTAGTGTGTGGATGCCTGATTTTGCCGCTCTCGGACAATATCAGTGGGCGCCGGGACAGCATGTGAGGCTTGCGGGCATAATCCGTACGTTGTCCTACCGCGACCTCATAGCCAAAAAGAATCATAACACAGTGGGGTGGGGGCTGCAGCTCAGCTCTGTGTCACATCCCGCCGCACCGCTTACCCTCTATTCCACGCTATGCTACGGCCACGGCTATCAGAGCCTTGGAGGCGACCTGCTTGTAGGCAGCTACGATCTTGTGGGCACCCCTTCCGAGCCTGGCCATCTTTATGCGCCTGCCTCGATAGGATGGTGCCTTGGTGTGCAGTATAATTTCCGGCCTAATCTGTTTGCATCCGTATCAGCCAGCCAGACGCGCTATCTTCCGGCCCGGGCGGTGGATCCTGACGAATACAAATACGGCCTTTTCGGAGCCGTGAACCTGTTCTGGAACCTCACCCCGCGTATGCAGGTCGGGGCCGAGTTCGACATAGGCATGCGCCGCAACTTTTCCGGCGAACATGCCGCTGCTCGCCGCATAGGCGCCATGGCCCAGTTCTCATTCTGATTGATTAAATGTTGATATGCGATCGCGCCATCTTTTTCCATACTAAAGAGAGATGCGCCACATATGTCAGTGCGCATCTCTCGTGAAAACATTCTTGTATGGGGTTATGATAACAACGTATGTATGGATTTAAGTGTATGGGATTTAGTTGTAACCTTTGTTCTGTACATACAGTCCCGGCACGTAATACATCTGATTGTAGGGTATGGGATAGAATTCGTTTTTTCCGGGAGTATAGTGGGCATCCTGATAATACTGACCATAGCGAGTGCCATTGTATGATGCGTTTTTCTCCGATTGGAAATAGGCATTGAGCACTGTAGAGGCTATACCCCACCGCCGCAGATCGAAATACCGGCTGCTTTCCATGGCCATTTCAAGGCGGCGCTCCCAGCGCAGACATCTGCGGGCCGTTTCCTTGTCGGCGAAATAGGAAGCCGGATATGGGGATATTTCACAGAAATCCTTTGCATAAGCAATATGCTTGTCGATGGAATTTGCCGCGCGGGTGCGTATGTCGTTTATAATCTCGCGTGCCTCAGTCAGTTGCCCTAACTCTATCAATGCTTCTGCCCGCATAAGCATCACATCCGTGTAGCGGAACACGTAGTCGTTCATTGCGAATGCCTGCCATGAGCCTTCAAAGGTCTCTCCGCCACTGCGCTGCGGCATCTCTTTGAGCGATGTATAGTATCCGTAGGTGTTCGGTGTGCGGGAATTGTCGGTTGTCAGGGTATATTCACTTTCATATTTATAGGGGAATGTGGGCATACCAACTGTGTGGAACAGGCGCGGATCCCATTTCTGTGCGGTAGGAGCGCCGTTTACGGGATATTCGTCAGTGTCGTTGAACGAGTCAAACATCGGCAGTCCGTTGCGGGTCTTGAATGCGTTTACAAGATTTTGCGACGGTTTATGAAAATCCCATCCGCACGACCATATTCCCCAGCAGCCGTTAAGGGTATTTGACCAATTGGCGCGGCCATACCGGGTGTTGTCCTCGGTATATTGCGAGGTCTGTACCGCAAACACCGACTCCTTGCTGTTCTTGTATTCCGGAAGAAATATGTCGCCGAAATCCTCAAGATAGCCATAACGTGAATTCTTAACTACATCGGTGTACTCCACAACCTTCTGCATGTACTGCTCATTGATGAATCCTACACCCTCGGTTGCCTCATAGCCGTCGCCCCAGGCAATGTTAAGGTAGCATTTGGCCAGATACGCCGCGGCTGCCACCTTGTTTGCGCGTCCGCCTCCGTCCTCCGGTTCCATGGGCAGCACCTCATAGGCCTGCTCGAATTCACCTATTACCTTTTGCATGAGTTCCTGATATGTGAATTCGTTGTTTTTGATATTCTCATGTGAGCTCTGCTCAAAAACTGCCTGGTCAATCCAGGGCACCTGTCTGAACATTGTCACAAGCTTGAAGTAGCTGTGGCCCCGGAGAAAATGGACTTCGGCCACACGCTGCCTGGCTGTTTTCTCACCAAGTTTCTCCACGCCATACTGGTCGAGGGCTGCCAAGGCCCGGTTGCAGCGTGATATATTGCAGTAAAGTCGATACCACAGTTCGTCAAGTTCGCCGGGAGTGGAGGTAAGCGTTGTCCATATCTCCATAGGATGATAACCGGTGTCGGTGGTGCCGCCGCCCCCTTTAAGGCAGTCGTCCGAGCCTAAATCGCCATAAGGCCACAGGTTGAACGGATAGGAATACCAGCAGTCGCCTAAGGCTGCATACGCGGCGTTTACCATTTTGTCAGGTTCGGAGTAGGCAAGTTCTCCGTCGATAACTCCTGTGGGAGGCACGTCTATGAAATCGTTGCATGCGCTGAGTGCTGTTGCAAGGACTATTAGTATATATTGTTTTAATGACTTCATGATTGTTTGGGATTTTCAGGTTTAGAAATCAAGTTGGAGGCCGAATGAGAACGATGTCGGTATGGGATATGCCCAGTTGGGATTCTCAGGGTCGGAGCAGGTGAGGCTGCTGCTCTTGATGGTGAGCAGATTTTGTCCCGAGATGTACACTCGGGCTTTGCTCAGGCGCAGTTTCGACAGCAGTTTGTCGGGAAGTGAGTAGCCTATCTGGAGTGTGCGGAGTTTGGCATATGATCCGTTCTCTACAAAATATGATGACGGACGTCCTTCGTCACCTTTGTTGTTGGTGGTCAGCATCGGTATGTCGGAAGATGTGTTGACCTCAGGGAGCCATGCGTCAAGCACGCGGTCGCCCTTGTTGCTTCCGGCGTCGGTCACGCTCCAGAAGTCAGTCTGGAACTTCTGGTTGTTATATACATCCTGGCCCAATACTCCCTGCCAGAACATCTGCAAGTCGAAATTTCTGTAGGCCAGCTCTACATTAAAACCGAACGACAGGTCGGGAACAGGATTGAAAATCCATGTCTGGTCATCGGGCGTTATCTTGCCGTCGCCGTTGAGGTCGGCATACTTCATTCCGCCGAGGCGTGCGTTGTCCTGTCCGGATGCGAGCACCTCCTCCGGTGTCTTGAAAATGCCGTCGAACACATAGCCGGTCATTGATCCGTAAGGCCGCCGTGACTGGACGAGGTTTTCCTTTGTGGTATGTGCATACGACCCTGTTGTGGTGTTGGGCAGATAAGTCACGCGGTTGCGGAAAAAGTCGAAGTTGAGTGATGTGCTGTATGACAGGCCGCATTTCAGCTCGTCGCGCCATCCGATAAGAAACTCCATGCCCCAGTTGCGCAGTGAAGGCCCGTTGAGCCATGATGCGCCCCCTTCGCCCATGGCGCCAAGGTAGCTCGGGCTGATGAGCATGTCCTTCACATCCTTGATGTATGCGTCAACGGTTCCGTAAAGGCGGTCGTGGAGCATGCTGTAATCAATGCCGGCGTCATACTGGATTGTAGTTTCCCATTTCAGGTTGTCGTTGGCGGTCTGGCTGGCTATATAGCCTGACGGGAAAATGCCGCTTTGCTGGAGAAGCAGGTCATAAGCCGTTGAGGTGACGCGGTCATTTCCGTAATCGGCCACATAGAGTGCGTAACGGGCGGTGTTGGAGATAGCCTGATTGCCGGTCTTGCCCCATGAAAGGCGTATTTTAAGGTCGTTAAGCCAGGGCTTTTTGATGTTTTCGGAAATACGGTAACCCAATGAGGCGGCGGGGAAAGTGCCGTATCTGTTGTTTTTGCCGAACCGTGACGATCCGTCGCGGCGTATTGTGAACGAGGCAAGGAGCAGGTTGCGCCAGTTGTAGTCTATTTTGCCGAAGAATGATATCAGGGCATAGGCCGACTTGTTGCCCGTTGATTTTTCCACACCCACCGAAGCATCCGGATACATGTAATCGGGGGTCTCTATGTTGTAGTCCTCGTTATATCCCGAGAAATCTATACGGCTTTGCCTGAACATCTCCATGCCTGCCAGAGCCGTGAGGTTGTGATCTGTACCTATGGTGGTGTTGTAGTTGGCCGTATTGGTCCATGTCCATTTGGAGTCGTTTGCCTGCGACATGGTGGTGGAATTGGTGTCGTTATTGACTATGTCGCTATGGAATGTGTAGTTGTAGGAATGGATGAAGGCCGCGTCGTAGTCAAGTCCGAAATTGCTGCGGAGCATCAGCCCTTTAACAGGTTTGATGTCAATGAACGCATTGCCGAAAAGGCGCCACACATTTAACGAATTGTCCTTGTTGAAAGCAAGCTCCCGCAAAGGGTTCTGCCGGTCGGGCATGCTTCCCACGGGGCCTGCATACGTTGTGCCGTCAGTTTCGAACACCGGTATGATGGTGGGCATCTTGAGCGCATTCTCCAATGGCTGGCAGTCCACCTGCTTTGTATAGGTGAGTGTGAAATTCTCGCCTACGGATACCACCGGGCTTATGTTGAAAGAGGAGTTGATACGTGCGGCGATATTCTCAAAGCCTGTGTATTTGAGTATGCCCTTGTTGTTCTTATAGCCTAATGAGAAAAACACATTTGCTTTTTCGGTGGCGGAGGATACCGAAGCGTCGTAGCTCTGTGAAAATCCTGTGCGTGATATTTCGTCGAGCCAGTCCGTATCGGACATTTTCATGGTGCGTCGGGCGTTTATGTATCCGTCGTAAAGGCCGTTTACGGTGTAATTGACATATCGTCCTGTGGCAATGTCGTATACCTTTATCGGATAACCTGATGCTGCATTGAGGTTGAGGCCGTAACCCGACGCGTAGGCTACAGGATCGATGCCGTCGTTCATGGCCGCCTGTGCCATTGCCGTGGCATAGCCCGGGGTGTCAAGAAGTTTCATCGTTGACTGTGAGGCGTAGAACTGGGCCGTGAGATTGGTTGAGAAGCTTACGTTGATTTTGTGGTTCTGCGATGCCTTTCCTTTTTTAGTGGTGATGATAATTACTCCGTTGGCTGCGCGTGAACCGTAGATTGAGGCGGATGCAGCGTCCTTCAGCACCTGCATGCTTTCAATGTCGTTCATGTTGAGCGAATTGAGGGTGGCTGTTGTGGGCACTCCGTCAATTACAAAAAGAGGATCCTGCGAGGCATTGAATGACCCTATGCCACGGATGCGCACTGATCCGGTGCCGCTCGGCGAGCCGTTGGCGGTGATTGTCATGCCGGGTATCTTGCCCTGGAGGGCTCGCATGGGATCCGTGTCGGATGAGGTTTCGAACGATTTTGTCGATACCACCGATACAGCGCCGGTGAGATCGGCTTTGCGTACAGTCTGGTAACCTACCACTACCACTTCATCGAGCAGTTCCGAGTCCTCCTCGAGATAAACCGTCATTCCGGGCGAAGCCTTTGCCTCGGTCGGCTTGAAGCCGACGTACGAGAATTTCAGCACAGCCCCTTCGGGAACGGAGATCTTGAAATTTCCGTCGATGTCGGTGGCCGCTCCGGCTTTTGTCGTTTCGCAAAGCACCGAGGCCCCGATCAGAGGCTCGTTGTCGGTTTTTGAAAGCACTGTCCCATGCACAGTGATGTTCTGTGACTGCGCCATGACTGCCAGCACGAGCAGAAATAATGCGCTGAGAAATGTTCTTTTCATGTTATTGAGATTTTTTGTGATAATTTTTTGTCGCAAAATTAGTGCGCTGTGGCTGCGGGCTGATATAAGGAATGTTGCGCGGTATGTCAAATTCCGGGCAATGCACGGTTTTTTATATGCAATGCACGGTTTTTTACATATGGCCGTAAAACAATGGACGCACTGCCTTGATACAGGCGGTGCGTCCGAAAATAATATAAGGAGGTATTACTCCGTGAGGTTGCTCCGTGTTTCGGTGGGCGTTTCACCATAGGAGTCACGATAGCATTTTGTGAAATATGCGGGGGTGGAAAAGCCGGTTTCATAAGCGATCTCGCTTATGCTTTTTTCGGTGGTCATAAGTAGGCTGCGGGCCTGCTGGAGCCGGAGCCGGCGTATCAGCTCTACAGGCGCGTAATTGGTCAGGGCCTTGATCTTGCGGTAGAACTGCGACCGCTCAAGCCCCATTTTCGATGCAATGGAGTCAACGCTCAGCCCGGAATTTCCCATTTCACCGTTGAAAATATCGAGGAAGCGGCGGTAAAAGTCACTGTCTATGTCGTTGGCCGGCAGTGATGTGCCGGCAGAGGGCTTTGTGCTGCCGGGTTGTGCCGTCTGCGGAACCTGATCTGACGTCCATAGTTCCTTTATGCGTTTGCGGTTGGCTATGAGGCTTGAGCACCGGGCTTTCAGAACCGTGCCGCTGAACGGTTTCGGGAGATAGCCGTCGGCGCCGCTGTCATAGCCTGCCACCCGTTGTTCGTCCATCGAACAGGCCGTCAGCATCAGCACCGGAATGTGTGAGGTCGACACCTCGCTCTTTATGCGCCTGCAACATTCCAGGCCGTCCATCACGGGCATCATGACATCGCATATTATCAGGTCGGGTATATACCGGGCGGCTGTCCGCACACCGTCTTTGCCGTTAGATGCTGTGATTATGTTGTAATCCGTGTTGAGCAGTTCTGCCACAAGCCTGAGTATATCCTTGTTGTCGTCGATTATGAGTACCAAAGGTTTGTCGGTGTCGGAGCTGATCTCCGAGTCAATGTTTTCCAGTTCTGTTTCAACATCCCTGGCACTTATTGTTTTATCCGTGTTCACCGTGGCGTCGGAGATATGCCTTACAGGCAATGTCACCGTGAACACGGAGCCTTTGCTTACAGTGCTTTCCACCGAAATGGTGCCGTTGTGTAGTTCCACGAAAGCTTTGGCAAGTGCCAGGCCGATACCTGATCCTTTGGGATGGATGCGGTCAACCTGATAGAAACGGTCGAATATATTGCCGATGTCCCGTTCACTTATGCCCTCGCCTGTGTCGGCCACTTTGATGGTGAGGGTCTGTCTGTCGCAGGTATATGATACTGTGATTGTGCCGTTGTCGGGCGTGTATCTGAATGCATTGGACAGGAGATTGAAAAACACGCGCTCTATTTTGTCCGAATCCAGAGCCAGAGGCAACGGGGCGCCCTCTGCCGGAACCAATGACAGCTTTATATCCCTTTTGCGGGCCATGGAATAGAACGACTCCATCCAGTCGCGGATTGCATTGTCGAAATCTATTTCGGTGAGCGACAGGCTGAGTTTGCCGTTCTCATACTTCCGGAAGTCGAGTATCTGGTTGATAAGGCGCTGGAGTATCCTCACGTTCTTGTCGGCTATCTTTATCAGCGTATGTTGCCTTGGTGTAAGGTTGGCGGCATTGGCAAGCTGGGCCACAGGCTCCGATATGAGGGTGAGGGGGGTGCGCAGATCGTGCGACACATTGGTGAAAAACATCAGCTTGGACTGGGTGGCTTTCTGCAATTGCTCGTTGAGCAGTTTTTGTTTGTCACGCTGTTCCTCCAACAGCCGGTTCTGTGCCATAAGTTCTTTCTGATGGCGGCTGCGCTGCCAGTAAGCCCTGAGCAGAAGAAACCCCACGCCGAAAAGAAGCACTATGATTGCTATGCTTGCATAGAACAGCGATGTTTGCGATGAATGTTGAGCCCAGTAATCATCAATACGGTCCTTCAGCAGTTTCATTTTGCCGGTTTCCTCCTTAAGGGTCTCGTTTTGCAGCAGCAGTATATCCGCATTGCTCAGATCCACTGCCGACGAGACAGGCAGCACCGTTTCCTTCAGGTAGGGTTCACCTTTGAGTATTGCAAGAGCAGTGCGTATAAGCCTGTAGCCTTCGGTGGGATACAGGAATGTGGCGTCTATAATGCTGTCGGCCACAGCCTTTATGCCTATGTCGGGTGCTGCGTCAATGCCTATTATCCTTATTTTGTCGCGTCCGAGCCGACGTGCTGCCTCCGAGGCCCCGATGGCCATGCGGTCGTTATGCGCATAAATCAGATCCACGTCGGGATATATCCTGAGCAATGAATCGGCCACGGGTATCGCCTCCTCCTTGTTCCAGTTGCCGGCTACGCTTGCCAGAAGTTTCCCTCCGGCCTGTTCGAATTTTCTGGCAAAACCGTTATGGCGCCCTTCGGCCGGAGTGGATCCCCGCAACCCGAATATTTCTATCGCCTTCCCTCCGCCTCCCAGCATATGGACGGCATAATGGGCGGCTGACTCTCCGAGACCCTCGTTGTCAACGCCGATCCGTGCCGTATAGGTGTCGCCGTTTATATTGCGGTCGAAAATTATAACCGGCATTCCCGATTCATACGCCTCTTTTATAACAGGGGTTAGGGCGGCTGCCTCGTTGGGCGACACTATTATTATGTCAAAACCGTTGTCGGCAAAATATCTTATATCGTTTATCTGTGTGGCGTTGTTGTCATCGGCGGAGCGTATCTCAACCACGGCATCCTCGTGAAACATGATCTCGCGGTTTATCTCATCGTTCATTTTCATGCGCCAGTCATCCTGGCTGCATTGTGACACGCCTATTCTGTAGACCTTGCTTTCGGTGCAACCGGTCAGCATTACCAGCATCGATATAACCGCCGATATGAGTGATGAATGTGGCCTGGCCATTGTCGTTTGGTGCTTATATAATTATTAGATGTAAGGATAGGTCGGGAACAAAGACGAAGTCAAAGATACGTAAATTTCATGAAAAAGAGTGTGTAAGGTATTAAAAATTAGGCGATACAACAAATCTGACAGGCTATGCACGATTTTTTATATCCCTCTGTTTCGCTATTGTAGTAGTTTTGCAATGCATAAGATTTAATATCGGAATTAAACACAGTTTGATATGAACAGAATAGTCAGAGGCCTTATGGCCGCAATGGTGTCGGCTGCGGTTGCAGCGGCCCCGGAGGCAGCGGCTTCCGGAGGGGTGGAGATAAACCA
>URII01000001.1 GCA_900547825.1 uncultured Porphyromonadaceae bacterium | reverse complement strand
CATGCCCTCCGCCGCCAGCCCGCAGGCGAAGAGGGCGCCTTCAGGCCATAGAGAGCTTCAGCGACCTCGGATCGGGAATCCACATAGCTATGCAGGATCTCGACATACGTGGAGCGGGAAATCTGCTTGGAGCCGAACAGAGCGGTTTCATAGCCGATTTAGGGTATGAGACTTATCAGAAAATACTGAAAGAAGCTGTGACGGAACTACGCAACGAGGAATTTGCCGATCTATGCGATGAAGCATCCCATGACACCGACACCGCAGGTGAATTCGTCACCGACTGTATCATAGAAAGTGACCTTGAATTGCTTCTTCCGGCTTTATATGTGCCACAGGAGAGCGAACGTATAGCCCTTTATCAGGAACTCGACAACATAGAGCGGGAAATAGATCTCCAGGCATTCAAGTCACGGCTTACCGACCGCTTCGGAAAGATACCGCATGAAACGGCCGAACTGCTTCGTGTGCCGCGTCTGCGCCGCCTGGCAAGACGGCTCGGCATAGAAAAAGTGGTGTTAAAACAGTCCACAATGTTCACCTACTTCGTCGATGACTCCAACAAAGCCTACTATCAGTCGCCCATGTTCGGAAAACTCGTCAATTACCTACAGTCGAATCCCGCACGTGTGCGTATCCGTGAAAAAGCCGGGCGGCGGAGTTTCGCCATATCGGATGTGCCTAACGTTGAAACAGCCGTACACATCCTCGACTCCATACTCTCAATGGAGTCTATCTGACGATGGTCCTGCCGGTTTCTGCATCAGCACAGGCAGAGAAAGCGAATATTTAAGCGAAACCACCCTCAGGCCTATCACCACAGCCGCACAGGTTACCTGCTGGGCATATGAACCGCCGCCGCACAGCATTATCACCCAATAGACCAAGGCACCCGCAAGACATGCCGTGGCATATATATCGCGCTGGAATATTATAGGCTCCTCATTGATAAGAATATCGCGCAACACACCTCCGAAGGCACCTGTTATAACCCCCATCACAGTGGCCACCCACATGGGATAACCGGCTGCAAGGGTCTTCTGGATGCCTATCACACAGAACAGCGCGAGACCCACACTGTCGAATATGAAAAGTATTCTGTTGCGGCTTACAAGAAAACTTCGGAAAAGTATAACCGTCAGCAACGACAGTCCGGTAACTGCCAGATACCACCATGTCTGCATCCAGAACACAGGTATGTCAAGCATCAGGTCACGCAATGTGCCGCCACCTATGGCGGTGACAAGACCTACTGTATATGCTCCGAACCAGTCGAATTTCTTATTTGCGGCAAGACGTATGCCGCTTATAGCAAACGCAATGGTGCCCAGCACCTCTATGGTGAACAGAAAAGTTTGTTCCATGGAGTGCGAAAAATTTATTGAAACGTGTGAAACGGAAGTGAATCAGATCATGTCGAGAGCCCGCAGCTCCTCAAGGACTTCTATACGTGTAAGGTGCCGGCGTGATTGCAACACGGATGCAAACTCATGGACCACCGAATGTATTCCGCGGCGTGAATAGAGATTCATGAATTTCTGATAATTGTTGTCGAAAAGATGGCCCGCTTCCTCAGGTTCCAGCGAACATGAATCCACCCCCTCGGCCACTACAGCCTCGCGGATATGTGTGCGGACATTGTCGGAGGGCACACAATGCTGTCCCACCATGTTCCGGCACAGAATATTGGAAACAAGCATTCCGGCCATGACATTGAAATTCTCCACCATCTGCTGCCAGGCGGTAGTGGCCATCATTCCCTGATTGCCGGAGAAATAAAAGTCATCGGTAAACTCCATTATGCTTCCAGGAGCCGAATCAACCGAAAGTCCGGCGAGTTTGCCATGGCCGCGCAACACCACTATTCCTATGGCCATACCTGCCGCACCATAGCATTTATCGTTATCGTCCTTATAACTTAATTCTTTCATTTACAGAATAAAATCAATGCATTTGATATAACATGCAAACTGCCGGCATAGTTCATGCCGGCAGCTGCAAAAATATCTGCTATCAGTTAACCACCATTATCTTGCAGGCTATCTTGGAAGCCTTTGAACCGGAGGAGGACATATCGTCGCCGCCTGTAGAGGCCATCACGTAATATACTCCGCTCTTCACACGGCGTCCGGCCATATTGCATCCGTCCCACATCATCATGCCGCCGTTTGATGTACCGGTGTACACAAGGGCGCCGGAAGCATCGGTTATCTTGACAAGGGAATTATCCATGAGTCCGTTGATGGTAATCCATCCTGTATAGTCGGGACGCACGGGATTGGGATAGGCATATACATTGTCGAAATTTTCGCTTGCGGGCGAACTGTCGCTGCTGTATTCCATCAGTCCGTAGTTTGTGCCTATGAACACACTGTTGCTGTGCGGATCGGCATAAACGCAGTTTATCTCGTTGGTAGGGAGATAAGAATTGTCAACAGTGAAATGTTCAAGCACTTCGCTGCCGTCCTCATTGATCAGATACAGGCCTGAGGATTGCGTTGCGACCCATTTACGGTTGGATCCGTCAACGGCTATATCCGTGATCACTTCGCTCGGAAGGAGATAATCGGCATAATTAGTGCCATCGTTACGCGGCACTTTGAATCGGTTTACCACCAATCCGTCGCTTGAATTGACCGCTCCCGGATTCTGGATCTCAAAAAATGCATTCATTGTGGCTACCCATAGATGTCCGTTCTTATCCTCCGCAATAGCCGACAGATATTCGCAGTTAAGTGCATTGCCGTCCTGATCGCGCATATTGGTGATAAGATAGCTGTGGTCGTCAGCTGTGTTGGTATATGTGCCGTTATGGTTGTAGATCAGCAGTCCGTTGCGATAATAGCTTGAAAGAGCCACAAGCACCGGAGACTTTTCAAGAAGTTTCATTCGGCCGTCCCATTTAGGCTGGAACACAGCCTGTACTTTGTCAAGGGTCACCCAGTCGGATTTGGTTATCTGCCTCCACGAGGATTTCACTTTAGCCGCCGGGAGTATCATAAGCTGCGGTATTCCCATGCCCTGACCGTCCTCTTCCAAATTGGGTGCGAGCACCCACAGATTGCCTTCCGGATCAAACTTCACATCATAGAACTGTTGTGCCCACCATCCGGCATTCGGACAGTTGTTGATAGTGGCACCCCCCCAGTTACATCCGTAAATATCGGTAGTCTTGCCATTCTTCACACGGAAAAGACCTTCATTGAGCGATGCGAGAAAATATTCATCGGGATTGAGCGGATTCTCGGCAAGTCCCATTCCGCTGATGAGTATCTTGCCATATTTCTGCTGGGCTACAGTGGTGTAATAATACGGAACATCGTTATCGGGCTGGCTTGTAAGAGGATTCCATACGGTTATATCACGTATGGTACCGTTCTCTATTACGCTCGTAAACGAAGGGCTGAAGAAACCGATGCCTACACCCATGGAGTCGCCGAGAGGTTCAGTAAAGTTGCTGGCACATGTACGGAACACTGAATTGGCCAATGTGTGCACATAGAGACGATTTCCATCAGGCGACGGAGTGAGAAGTCCTACATATTGCACAGGGCTGCTTCCTTCCGGCAGAAACGGTGAATGTTTCACAACAGGTGTGGCGGCAGATATGTCATACTCCCCTATCCCCGAAGCGGATGCGGTCCACACGCTGTTAAAACCCGAACGTGTAGTAATTGAGGTATAGTTTGTAAGAGTTTCGGGAACAGCCACATTCTTTATATTCTGCCCGGAGGCTGAAAGCTGGTTGAGCCGCTTGTTTGATCCGTCGCTCTTATTGGTTATCACATAATAATTACCGTCGCCGCCTTTCCATAACTCACTCCACACATCCATGCCCATGGACCGGAGTTCGAAATCGGTATAGTCGTCATTGAAAGTTATGTAACGCAATCCAACGTTCTTGACAACGCTGAACCACATATGCTTGTCATCTATTCCGAGAATCTGGTTGCCATCCAGAGCTTTCAACGGAGTAAAAGCCGTGAACGAACGTTGCGAATCATTCACAGGCGATGTGTAAAGCTTACCTGCGAAAATAGCCATGATTCTGTCACCTACCATTGTCAGTGCCGTCGGCCCACCCTGAGTATATATGCCCGATTCTTTCACTGAATGACTTTTCTCATCAAATTTCACAATGCCGAAATCAGTGGCCACTATGATATAGCCGCCGCCGAAAGTCACACCTCTGATCTCTTTGGTGGTTGTCATTATGGCGTCCTTTATATCCGACATATTCACAACCTTTCCATTGTCATACAGAACGTCGATGTTGCCTCCACGGTAAGCTATAACCAGATATTTACCTTTATCGTTATAATAAATATCGTTAACCATACCGTCACTCAACACATTACGTGTTGAGTAAGCATAGTTTTCCTCTGTGGCTGTATCGAATGAAAACAGATTGGTGCCTGAAAGATAATACAGTTTAGAAGGTGTCTCTATCATTTTCTTTGTCTGTGACGACTGGAAAACCGGATAGTGACGCCAGTCGCCCACAGCCATCTGTGCCATAACGGTAACCGGAAACATTATCACGGTGAGGAGAAATAGTGATATGTGTTTGATCATTATTATTTTATTTGTTGTGTTTCTTCAAAAATTCAACTAACTGCCTGGTGGCACGGCCACGGTGACTTACAGCGTTTTTCTCGCCATCCGTCATCTCGGCGAATGTAAGCATGCTTCCGGAAGGACGGAAAACGGGATCGTAACCGAAGCCTCCCTGTCCGTGACGTCCGGTGGTGATACTACCTTCGGCAACACCCTCGAAAAGAGTTTCATCATCACCCTCCACAAGAGCTATCACAGTCACAAACCGGGCACTGCGGTCAGTTTTCCCTTCCATGCGCTCAAGCAACAAAGCCACATTGGCTTCCGAATCATGATCAGGCCCTGCATAACGGGCCGAATATACGCCGGGTTCACCGCCAAGGGCATCTACCAGAAGTCCTGTATCATCGGCAAAACAATCCATTCCATATAGCCGTTTCACTTCACGCGCTTTCTGGAGTGCATTGCCTTGGAGCGTTTCAGAGGTTTCAGGCAGATCACCGGTATGGCCTATATCCCGAAGTCCGAGCACATTCCATTCATCACCCATAATCTCACGCATTTCCTTGAGTTTATGTGCGTTGTTTGTGGCAAAAACTATGTCGTGTGGTCCGGATGCTTTCATGGGCTTTATCTGTTTATCTATAACGTGTTGCCTGATTGCTTTATTACATTATCCCACCACTATGTTGACAATCTTTCCGGGCACGACTATAATCTTGCGTACGGTTTTGCCATCAAGCCATTTCGCGGAATTTTCATGCTCCAAAGCCATTTTTTCAACTTCATCACGCGGCATATCGGCAGAAGTCTCGATATTGAAGCGTGCCTTTCCGTTAAACGACACAGCGTAAGTGACCGAACTTTCCTTAAGATATTCCTCATTGAATTCGGGCCAGGCGGCATCAACCACCGAAGAGGTGTTGCCAAGAGCCGAATGCCATAGCTCCTCAGCCACGTGCGGTGCAAAAGGAGCCAACACTACAAGCAGATCCGACAGCACTTCACGCGAACGGCATTTCTGCTGGGTGAGCTCGTTCACACATATCATGAAAGCGGCCACAGAGGTATTGAAAGAGAAATTCTCAATATCTCCCGTAACTTTCTTTATAAGCTTATGCACCGATTTAAGCGATTCAGCCGACGGTTTGCTGTCATCCACAAGCAGTGTGTCACCTTTATAGAAAAGGTTCCAGAGTTTCTTTATAAAGCGGTTCACGCCGTCAATGCCGTTAGTGTCCCAAGGTTTGCTCTGTTCCAGCGGGCCGAGGAACATTTCATACAGGCGTAATGTATCAGCGCCGTAACGTTCCACTATGTCGTCAGGATTCACAACATTGAACATGGATTTTGACATTTTCTCCACTGCATATCCGCATACATACCTGCCATCTTCCAGTATGAAGTCTGCATCGGCAAATTCAGGACGCCACGCCTTGAATCTGTCTATGTCGAGAATATCGTTTGATACCATATTTACATCCACATGTATGGGAGTCACGTCATAGTCTCCTTTAAGATTCAGCGAAACAAAAGTGTTTGTGTCCTTTATGCGGTAAACAAAATTGCTGCGTCCCTGTATCATGCCCTGATTCACAAGCTTACGGAACGGTTCATCCTCGCACACATAACCGAGGTCATAAAGGAATTTATTCCAGAAGCGGCTGTAGATCAGGTGTCCTGTGGCATGTTCCGTACCGCCTATATAAAGGTCGACATTACGCCAATATTCATTGGCCTCTTTCGACACAAGGGCTTCCTCATTGCGGGGATCCATATACCGCAGATAGTAGGCGCTTGATCCGGCGAAGCCGGGCATAGTGTTAAGCTCAATGGGATAACCTTCGGGAGTCACCCACCCTTTTGCACGTCCGAGCGGCGGCTCGCCTGTTTCGGTAGGCAGATATTTGTCCACTTCCGGAAGAAGCAATGGAAGTGCGCTTTCATCCATCATACATGGTATGCCGTCCTTGTAATATACCGGGAACGGTTCGCCCCAATAGCGCTGACGGCTGAATATGGCGTCACGCAGGCGGTAATTTACTTTCACACGCCCTATGCCCTGCTCTTCGATGAATTTTTTCGTTTTGGCTATGGCATCCTTGACTTCAAGACCGTTGAGATCCAGCAGCGGGCCGCATGAATTGATCATCCTGCCGCTTTTGGCATCGAAACTCTCCTCACTGACATCGGCACCTTCGATAAGAGGAATTACCGGAAGACCCATCTTCTTGGCAAAAGCATAGTCACGGCTGTCGTGGGCCGGCACTGCCATGATGGCACCCGTACCATAACCGGCGAGCACATAATCGCTTATCCATACAGGCACTTTCTTGCCGGTAAGCGGATTTATGGCATATGATCCGGTGAACACACCGGTGACCTTTTTGTCGATCATGCGTTCACGTTCGGTTTTGTGCTTCACGGCGTCAAGATATTCATCAACCTGAGCCTTCTGTTCAGTAACCGTAAGGAGCTTGACATAATCGCTCTCGGGAGCGAGCACCATAAACGTAACTCCGAAAACAGTGTCGGCACGTGTAGTGAATATTTCCAGCTCCACATCGCTGCCATCCACTTTAAAACGCATCTCGGCACCCTCGCTGCGGCCTATCCAGTTGCGCTGTGTCTCTTTGAGCGAATCGGTCCACTCAAGTTTTTCAAGTGAATCAAGAAGCCTTGGAGCATAAGCGCTCACTCTCAGGCACCACTGATACATAAGTTTCTGCTCCACCGGATATCCACCACGTAGAGAAACCCCTTCACTCACCTCATCATTGGCAAGGACAGTGCCGAGTTTCGGACACCAGTTCACCATGGTGTTGCCGAGATAAGCCATACGCCAGTTCATGAGGGTGTCGCTCTTGGCCTTTTCATCCATCCCTTTCCACTCTTCGGCAGTAAATTCAAGTTCAGCCGATGAAGCTGCTGTAAGTCCCGAAGTGCCATGTTTTTCAAGATGGCTTACGAGACCGGCTATAGGCATGGCTTTCTGCACGGAAGTGTCGTAATAATGGTTGAACATCTGTATGAAAGCCCATTGGGTCCACTTGTAGTATTCGGGATCACACGTTTTGAGTTCACGGCTCCAGTCGTAGGAAAAACCTATCTTGTCGAGCTGCGAGCGGTAACGTTCTATGTTCTGACGTGTGGTCACTTCGGGATGTTGCCCTGTCTGTATGGCATACTGTTCGGCGGGAAGTCCATATGCGTCGTATCCCATGGGATGAAGCACATTGTAGCCGCAATGACGTTTGTAACGCGAAAAAATATCAGATGCAATATAACCTAACGGATGGCCCACATGCAGCCCTGCTCCCGAAGGATAAGGAAACATGTCGAGCACATAGAATTTCTTTTTTGACGTATCGGTAACGGTTTTATAAGTAGAGTTGTCACGCCAGTATTTCTGCCAGCGGCCCTCTATCGCGCGATGGTTATATTCCATTGTAGGGATCTATATATTTTATGTGATATATGGTTTATCTATTATTTATTGTATCAGCTCATGGCAAGCATCCTTTCTATCGGGCGGCGGGCCTTTTCAGCCACTGCCGGATCCACTTCCACAGCAGGCGACATATCGCGCAGGCAGTCACGCAGTTTCTCAAGAGTGTTAAGTTTCATATAACTGCAGTCATTGCATGCGCATCCGGCTTCATCACCGGGAAGCGGAATAAATTCCTTGTCCGGACACAGTTTACGCATTTTATGGAGTATGCCGCTTTCAGTGGCCACTATGAAACGCCTGTCATCACTGTTGACGGCATAATCGAGAAGCACCGCTGTGGAACCCACCACATCGCCGAGCATTATTATCGGACGGCGGCATTCAGGATGCACGAGCACTTTGGCCTCAGGGTATTGCTGCTTGAGCTGCACAAGCTTTTCAACCGAAAAACGTTCATGCACATGACACCCTCCGGGCCACAACACCATTTCCCGGCCTGTTACAGAATTTATATAGGCTCCGAGATTATGGTCAGGACCGAATATTATTTTTTCGTCCTCAGGAAGTGAATCCACTATTTTACGGGCGTTTCCGGAAGTCACCACTATATCGGTAAGGGCTTTCACATCGGCCGAAGTATTTACATACGATATGACGGTGTGATCCGGATGCTTCTTTATAAAAGCCTCGAATTCCGGAGCAGGGCAACTGTCGGCCAATGAACATCCCGCTTCCATATCGGGAATGAGCACAATTTTGTCAGGGCATAGGATTTTGGCGGTCTCTCCCATAAAATGTACTCCGCACAGCACTATTACAGGAGCATCTATTTCGGCGGCCTTACGGGCCAGAGCAAGGGAGTCGCCTATATGGTCGGCTATATCCTGTATTTCAGGACGCTGATAGTAGTGGGCCATGATCACAGCCCCTCTCTCTTTTTTAAGCCTCAGGATCTCATCCTTTAAGTTATCTACACCCATGTTTTTGATTATATGTTTTTTCAAAAAAATATTTTTTTCAATTTCTAAAGAAGAATAATAATGGATGTAGATAAGGTGGATAACTTTACATGTAGAAATTTGCATTTGCAGGTTATTGAACTCGCATTTACATTGATAAGCCAGTTATCTACATCACTGATTTTTGATTATTAGACCTTTAGGTAAGTTATCAACACTATGTTGATAACTGCAAAGTTAATAACTTTCCATCAATTTTTACTTGTTTCAAGGTTAATAACCGGTAAAAACATTGTGCAAAACTATTTGATACTTACATGTCAGCTTATTTTGATACAGGTATTACGGAGTATATATAAAAGGCTGTAGCTTAAATGCAAGTAAAAGTTTTAGAAAAGTCTTGACATTTTATCAACACAGTTTCAACATCTTTTTCACCTTATGGAAAAGCCTGGTAAGGGCATAAAAACACGGTAACCACACGTCAGGCAATACGAAAGCCTCGTGTGGTTACCGTGATAATGTGGTATGGAATAATTCCGATCAGAATTTATATGCTGCTCCTATCAGGCCGTGGAACCGTTGCATATCTATTCCGCTTACGTAACGCGGCGAACGGCTTAGCAGATTGTTGAGATGGAGGAAGAAACTGAGCTGATCGGTAAATTCGTAGGTTCCTCCTACAGATATATCTGATATGTTGCGTAACGGGATATTCACTTCATAACGTATGGGTTCGGGATATGCGAATGTATGGCGGTCCATTATGCGTCGACCGGCACGGAGTTCGTAATCCGCTGTCACTTTAAGGTGGGCCATGGGCTTTACGAGAAGCGACGCACCTATCACATAACGTGCCCGGTCATTCCATTCATACCATCCCTTGTCGTAGCCTCCGGCAGTCATTTCGGCTTTCACGGTAAGTTTGGCCATATCGCGGTATTCCGCGCCTATTTTCACTCCTGCCATCCATCCTGAAATATCGTGGGAGGCATATACGGAGTTGTAATTGTCGGTTATAGTAGGCATGAGCCAGTCGTTGGCTTTTGCCCAGCGGAAATATCCTTCGGCAAAGGCACCTTTCCATGGGCCTAAGGTAACTGATGCGCGAACATCTACAGGCACATAGGAGTTGCGGTAGATATATCCTGCCGCCATTCCGAAATCACGGTCAAAGAGGCTCGCTGTGGTGTTCTGGCGTACGCCTCCTTTTGCCTGTCCGTTTATTGCCAGCCATTTGGCGGGGATCCAGGTCACTTCTGCCGCAGGTGCCACATGAAACACTGTGCCGCGGTTGAAGGTGAAGTCAAGTATCGCGCCAAGGCCTCCGGAGAGTTTTGATGTCTTGAAATCATAGTGCGGATTGAGCGAGAGTAAGGCATGTGTCAATCCATTGCCTTTTCCTTCGTAGGAATAGCCTGCATACCGGTAATTGAGCAGATTTTCATCCTGTATAAACCGGGAAGTAACGGATGTGGTTGTGCTTACTGTGGCCAACGTTACATCTGCCCCTACCGATGAAACGGAGGAGAATGGCATGGATATATTTCCGAATACGGTAACATCATGTTCGCGCACGGGCTTCATTTCCTCCGGAAACAATATCGAAGGACCGTCAGGCTCGCCGGTCAGATTACGGTAACCGAAATAATTGTAGGCCAAGCCCGCACTGTATTTCATCTGTGCTACTGACGATGACCATACACCGGATAATCCGAATCGGTTTACAAGCTGATTACGGCGTATATCGGGTTCTATTATTGATGTGTAGGGAATATTCAGGGTGTTGAAACCGTCGATAGTGTAGCCTATACCGGCATCAACGAATGATTTTTTACCTACTGCCTGATGTAAGCTGCCGCCGAGTGAAAGGGTGTTGCGGTCATATTTATGGTTGTCGGATCCGTAACTGTGGCCGTCCATCTGGAGCCACCCTGTGAGTCGGGTATGGTCGGTGTCGAGGAATTTGTAGCCTGCCGAAGCTTCCAGATTGTATAGTGGAAAGTAACCTAACATTGCATAGCCGCGGTATGGCGATGTGTATATGGTGTCGGCCCATGCGGTAGGTTCAAGTCTCATCATCTGTGCTGTGACAGGTGCACTGACGGTGCTTTCACTGAAATTGAGTGTCTTGAAAGTGAGGCGCGGCAGATTGACTACAGGTGACTGGTCCATGCGCGGGGCATCGGTAGATGTGGGCAGTATCTCATGCTCCACTTTTACTTCGCCCGACAGGTTGTTCTGGGCACCGGCATTGAATGATACAGCCAGTATGGTCATGGCTGCTGTGTATATGGCTTTCATTTTCATTTTGGTCATGAAACGGGATTGCTATTTTAGACGGGATTCTATCATTTCAAATATTTCGGCTTCGTTGCCCGGATAATTCTCCTTAAGGTTTTTCAGATATAAATCTGCTTCAAAGGTTTCACCTTGTGCACGCAGGGCGTCGCTGAGCACTATGAATCCACGGGCAAGCCAATACTGATGGGGCGGGTTGGCATCAATAAAGGTGTCGGCAGTTTTTCGCGCTTTACGCACGTTGCCGCGGTCAAGTTGGCTCTGTGCAAGATATACGGCGCTTCGTGATCCGTTTATATCGTCGACATTGTCGGCCGTTTCAGCCCATTGGGCCTCTGCTTCGTCTATGCGTCCGAGTTTATTGAGGGCCAGCCCGCGCTTGAACTTCACGAGCATGGCTTCGTCGCTTTTCAGTCCTGATCCGGCAAGCAGCGCATCGGCAGCGGCCAAGGCTTCGGCATAACGCTCTATGTTGATTGCCGTGTTGACTATTCCGATACGGGCAGCGGCCAAGGTGCGTGGGGTAGAGGCACGTTGTTCGAGCTGTTTGAATGATTCGAGGGCTATCTCACCCTTTCCTAAAGTCAATTCGGATGAGGCACGGATAGAAAGTGCGTCTTCAGCCACATCGCTGTCGGGATACAGGGTGAGCACCTGCGAAGCATATTCCACCGCTTCATCAGGCCGTCCGGTATCTTCCGCATCTTCTGCGAGATAGTAAAGAGCCTGGGCCTCATAGTTGCCGTGGGGGAATTCCGACAGATATTTTTTAAGCAGTTCAGTTGAATCTGAATCAAGATAGGCGCGTTCGGCCTGCTGGAATGTGGCGTCGTCTATCTCCGAAGCATTCACTTCCGGACCATTGGGCACGGATGCCATGAAATCAAGATATTCGCGCAAGCGGCCTTTGTCGACATATATCTGCCTCAGATCGTCGGAGGCCACACGGGCTTCGTCACTTGTAGGATAGTCTATGATTATTTTTTTGTAAGCTTCTATGGCGGCATTGCTGTTTCCTGTATTCATATGGCTTATAGCCATTCGCAGCATTCCGCGGCGTCCTTGTGCCGTGCCTGAATAATCGCGTGCAAGCTGTGAATATGTGGCAAGGGCGGCATTTTCATCTCCGAGCGACGACAGTGCCTCGGCCTTTGCGAACATCGCATCCGGCACAAGTGAGGATTCCGGGAAACTGCTCATCATCCTGTCAAGCATTTCGACCTGTCCTCCATAGTTTCCTTCCAGCCCTTTTATAAGACCGCTGCGGAACATGGGATAGTCGGCTCCTTCCGGATTAAGGCGTATGGCTTCGGAATATTCAGCCAATGCCGCTGCATAGTCGGTTTTGGAACTATGGCAGTCGGCCATTCTGTTGCGGGCGTCGGCAAGCATGTTGGCCGGAAGGGTAGGGGTTGTGGCTATGGCGCGGCGGAAATCCGTAAGAGCTTCGTCAAAGCGTCCGCGGTTGAACCGTACATATCCGAGATTATAGCGGGCCAGAGCCAGATTGGATTCACCCGGTGTTGCATTGTCGATAAATTCGAGATACGCTGCAGCTGCCCGGTCAGGGTCATTGAGCTTGTAATAGCAGTCGCCTTCCCACAGCATTGCCTGACGGTTGATATCGGCGTTGCCGGCTTTTATCTCACGTGCCTGCTTGAATTTGGCAAGTGCCTGTGAAATTTTTCCGGCTGAATATTCGCGTGTTCCGAGCATAAAAAGAGCCCTCTTTTTGGCTCCGAGAATTACAGGAGAGGGATTTTCTATGTTCTCTATGCTCTGCAAGGCGGTGGTGTAGTCGTTGTCGGTCATGTAACCCTGCACTATGTACTCCTGCACTTCCGAAGCATACCGTGACTTGGGATAACGCCGCAGGAAATCTTCGAATATGGCCACGGAGTTGCCGAACGGCACACGGCCTCCGCGGCTTTTGGCCACGGCGTAGTTGTAGAATGCCGTTTCGCGCACTGAGGCGTCGAAATCCATCTTATAGGCATTTTCGAAAGCCATGAGCGCACCGTCGTTGTTGCCTTCCTTGAGGTAGGCCTGACCGAGATAGAGATATGCGCTCTGGCCCATGGCGTCGTCAGGGCAGGCAGCACGCTGGAGCAGTTTTATGGCAGCCTTGTAGTCCCCTTTGTCGAATTCACTTACTCCGAGAATGTAGAATGCGGAGGGCAGGGGATTGGTGGTGTTGGCGGCATAGTCCCATAGATAGGGTAGGGCGCTCTCACGGTCACCGAGGTTATATAAGGCTTCGCCGGCTATACGTTTTGATTCGACGGTGAACTGCGGCACAATGTCGGACGCTATGGTTTTGCGTGCGTTTTCAAGGGCCGCGCGGTTGTCGCCCATGCCGTAATAGAGCTGTGCGAGATAATACGGGGCAGTGTTGCCCGGTTCGCGGGATGTATCCACACTCCTGAACAGTTCGAGGGCACGCTTGTTGTCACCCTGCGCAAAAGCTATGTAGGCAGTATAGAACTTTGAGGCGCCTGAATATTCACGTGAGCGTGAAAGGCTCTCGAACAAAGGTGCGGCCTTGGAATATTCGGCGAGCATCATATAGCAGTAAGCCTTGCGGTAGGTCAGATCGTCGCGTCTTGCGGCGTTAAGCGATGAAGCGTCCACAAGGTCATACTCCTTGAGAGCTTCGCCATAGCTCGCGCTTGAAAACAATGCGTCGGCAATCGACATACGCACTTCCATACGTCGCGGCGAGTAGGGATATTTGTCGAGATAAGCCCTGAGCAATGCGGTTCCCTCGTCATCGCCAAGGCCGAGAGTGGCCATGGCAAGATAGTAGAATGCCTGTTCGCGTTCGTCGGCGTCGGCCGACAGCTCGCCCATTTTCACTATCTGGTCTATGCAGCCCTCATAGTTCCGGTCATTATACATCATTATGCCGCGGTCAAGATAACCGCGTGCATCGGGTGAATTAAGGTTGGCGGCGTCAGCTGCTCCGGTTATGGCCGCTGCCCCCGCGAGAGGTAGGATCAGTTTGCTGTTCATTGAGTGTGTCAATTCTTCTTTATCGGGGCAAAAATACCTAAAAAATCCCAATATGCCAACAATAGCACCCCGGCGCTGCTGTCAAATTTCGGAAATCTCACTAAATTTGCATCTCTGAACTTGGAAGTTCAGGCATTTACCTTGAAAACCGTATGAAAGATTTTTGGAATATGCTCCGGAGGTTCGTGCCTCCCTACAAGAAATATCTCATCCTCAACATTATTTTCAATATTCTCGCGGCTGTGCTGACGTTGTTCAGTTTCGCTGTGATAATACCTATCCTTGAAATGCTGTTCCAGATCAAGGAAGCCACTTACACTTTCATGCCTGTGGAGTGGGATAATCTCAAGGAAGCGGCTGTAAATAATTTTTACTATTACATTCAGGAACTTATACGGCTTTACGGGCCCGGAATGACTCTCGGTGCCCTTGCCGCGCTGCTTGTGGTCATGACGGGACTGAAAACCGGCGTTACTTATCTCAGCTCGTTCTGCATAATACCCATGCGTTCGGGAATTGTGAGGGACATACGCAACTATGTTTACGACAAGATAGTGGTGCTTCCAATATCATTCTTCACCTCGGCCCGCAAAGGCGATGTGATGGCCCGTATGAGCGGCGATGTGGCCGAGATAGAAAATTCCATAATGGCTTCGCTTGACATGATGTTCAAGGATCCAGTGATGATAGTGGTGTGTCTCGGCATGATGATAGTGATAAGTTGGCAGCTGACCCTGTTTGTGCTCGTGCTGCTGCCTATAGCCGGCATGGTGATGGGGCGTGTGGGGAAGAGGCTTAAAAGGCGTTCGCTTGAGAGCCAGCAGCAATGGGGAGTGCTTATGAGCTCCATTGAGGAGACTCTCGGTGGCCTGCGCATAATCAAGGCTTTCAATGCAGAGGAAAAGGTAAAGGACCGTTTTCACGGCGAGAACCGCACTTTCCGTGACATGTCCAACCGTGTGGCCCGCCGTCAGGCTCTCGCCCATCCCATGAGCGAATTTCTCGGCACAGCCACCATAGCTATAGTGCTGTGGTTCGGCGGATCGCTGATACTTGACGGAAGTTCGTCGATCACGGCGCCTGATTTCATATACTACATGATCATTTTCTATAATATCATACCTCCGGCCAAGGATCTGTCGAAAGCCACATATGCCATTCAGAAAGGTATGGCGTCGATGGAGCGTGTGGACCGTATACTGTCGGCCACCAATCCTATAGCCGATCCTGCCGATCCGGTGGAACTCGGCGATACCGAAGGCTGCGTGGAATACCGCGGTGTGACATTCGGATATGATCCGCAGGTACCTGTGGTGGAGGATATAAGCTTCACTATAAAGCCGGGCGACACGGTGGCCCTTGTAGGGCAGAGCGGTTCGGGTAAATCCACTCTCGCCGACCTTATGCCACGCTTCTATGATGTGGACCGTGGATCCATCACTGTCGACGGGCATGATATACGTTCGCTGCGTGTACATGATCTGAGGGCACTGATGGGAAATGTCAACCAGGAAGCCATATTGTTCAACGACACTATCTATAACAATATAACTTTCGGTGTGGAAAACGCCACCATGGATGAGGTCAAAGCCGCTGCCATGATAGCCAATGCCCATGACTTCATTATGGCTACCGAGCAGGGCTACGACACCAATATAGGCGACCGCGGATGCAAACTTTCGGGTGGTCAGCGTCAGCGCATATCCATAGCCCGCGCCATTCTCAAAAATCCCAAGATACTTATTCTCGACGAGGCCACATCGGCTCTGGATTCGGAAAGCGAACATCTGGTGCAGGAGGCTCTTGACAGGCTTATGGCCACCCGCACTACCCTTGTCATAGCCCACAGGCTTTCCACCATACGTAACGCTTCGCTTATATGCGTGCTTCATGAGGGGCGCATTGTGGAGAAGGGCACTCACGACGAATTGCTGGCACTCGGAGGATTTTATACCCGGCTTGTGGAGATGCAGTCGTTCTGACCCTGACAGGCATGATGTTGACATAATGGCGGCGCTTCGGCGGCGCCATTTTACATTTGTGTAGATAGGTATCGATAGACATTGCTCAAAAAATATTTGTGTAAAAATTGACAAGAGAGGATATAATTATTATATTTGCGGAAATTTGAATATACTGATCCCTATTTTAAATTCAGATAATCCATATCTAACACTAAATATTCATCTTCATTATTCAATGTTTATGAGAAATTCTATCTCAGCAATGATCATGGCTGCGGCTCTTGTAAGTCCTGCCGCCATGATGGCCGACGAGATCATCATTGAAGATTATTTTCAGGGTTTCGAAGGTTATGCCGGCACAGGACAATTTCCTCCCGGCTGGGAAGTGGTGACTGATCTTCCCGAAGGATCCACAACGACATTCGCCTATACTATCGAGGCATCAGGCGGAAAACAGGTTGCACGGCAGAACAATATAGGCCGTGCCTACCTCAATGCTGCGGATCAGCAGCCCTCCGGTGGCTCGGTATATCTTGTAACGCCGCCTGTAAAGGGTAAAGTCAAATTCGTGACACAGGCTAAAAGTTGGTCATATAAAGGCCCGTTGCAGTTCTTCAAGATGGTGAAAGATACCGAAGGAAACCTCGTGGCCGGAGAGGAACTTACCATAACAGGTTCGGTTTTTTCAAATTCCTATTCTTGGGAATATACCGAACCTTATGTCATGGTGGATGACTATTGCCGCATAGGTATAAAGATGAGTTATGGCAAACTTGACTGTTTTAATGCCGATGAGGCTCTGGTGCCGGAATATTACGGCCTTATGATCGATAACAGCACATTCCCGCATGTTCCATCCGGAAATATCAGCGCCGATGCCACCGGACTGGCTACCATCAGGTCAGTGGCCGGGCTGCTCAATTATGGCACAAAGGATATTGAGCCTGGCATGGAAGGTTATAATGTGATGCTTGTGCGCAACACACAGGATTCAGTGGTGTTCACTGCTCCCGTCACCAAGCTTCTAAAGGCCGGTGCCGGTGCTAATGACACCCTTGACATGGAATATCATCTGCTTGACCCGACCAAGGATGAAAATTCCGTATATTTCAAGTTGCGCGAAGGTTTGTTCAATACAGAGACATCGCAGACACAGAAAACCATCAAGGCGTATGTGGCCCGACTTGATGTCAAGGACGGCACATCATCGCTGAGCAAAGGCACAGTGCAGCGTCTTGGACTTATGCAGGGTCAGGTTTCCAAGTCATGGAATTTCGTTAACAGTGCCACAGCACCGCTGGAGATAACCGGCTTCACTCTTCCTCAAGGAGTGAGCTGCGCCCACGAACTTCCTTTCACCATAGAACCGGGTGTGACGGAGGCTTTTGAATTCGTATTCGCTTTTGATACCGAAGGTGTGTATGAGGAGACGATAGGCATACAGCATAACGGCAACTCCGAATCCATTACTGAAATTCCTTTTATGCTTGCATATGCTGGTGAGAATACCTATGCGAATGATTTCACAGAAGGCATGCCTGCCGCATGGCTCAACGGAGAGGGCGGAAAGAATTTCGGCCGCGAGCAGCTTGTTGGCAATTATTATCTGTATGCAGGCGATGATGCGGCACGCATAGTCACGCCCAAGATAACTTTTGCAGAGGATCAGAAACTTATATTTGGCGGTGCACGTACCACCAGTTCCCCCTATAAGGAACAATATATCATAGTGTCATATTCGCCTGACCGTGTTGAATGGACACAGGCCAAGCGCATATCGAGCAAGGACAATCCCACTGCATTTGATCCGAGCACCACACTCCGCTCACTTAAATATTTTACAGTAGACAGTATTCCCGAAGGTGACTGGTACATAGCTTTCGAATCGAAATGCGGCATTATCGACGATGTGTTCGGAGGTGTCCTCACGCCCGGTGTGCACGACATAGCAGTAGGTTCTGTAAGTGCACCGTCGTCAGGTATGGTGAATTATCCCGTAACGGTGAAAGCCGGTTTCCGCAACATGGGTCCGGCCAAAGAGGCTGCGGGTAGCTATACGCTTACTCTCATGAGTGGTGACGAGGAAGTGGTGAAACTCGCCGATACTCCCGACTTGGAGTATTCCTATACCCCTACAGAGTTCACATTGTCCTTCACACCCCATGCACCTGTTGACTCCATGCCGCTTCATGTGGTGTTCAACCTTCCTTTGGAGACAGGCGACATAACACTGAGCACCGATACAGTGGCCGTGAAGATCCTGCCTGAAGTTATGGTGGCTGATGTGAATGTGGGCAATGTAACTACCTCCACCAATTCGAATGTTCCGTTCTATGGCAATTACAACAATTCCGTCACGGAATTCATCTACACTGCCGAACAGCTTAACCTTAATCCAGGATCGGTGATAAGCAGTGTAACTTTCTACAGGAAACAAAATGCCCCCTCTGCTTCCCAGACTCCGCTTTTACGCAACATAAAGATGTGGATGGACAATACTGAGAAGACCCAGCCTGAACGGCTTACGGGCAATGATTCAAAGGTGCTTTTCGCCGACACCACCAACATGGTGCTCGTTCATCACAACATTTATGACCATTCCGAGGCAAGCAGCAAAGAGGTCATCAATGAGTATGAAAAATGGGTGATACAGCTTGACCAGCCGTTTGTCTACAACGGCGAGAACCTCCGGTTTATAGTTCGCTCGGAAAGTGACCATTATGCAACATGCAGTTTCGCTTCATTCTCAGCTTCACAGCAGGCATTGTATTTCAACAATGATACTTACAATAATTATAAGCATGTGAATTCATCCGGCGAACTCCAGACCTGTTCAGCCTCCTATGCTTCCGGACTTCCCTGTATGGCGCTTGGACTGGTGGTGACCGCTCCGCAGATAAGCGGTAAGGTGCTTTCGGGTGAACAACCTGTTGAAAACGCTATGGTCAAGCTTACATCAGGTGATGTGCTTTATTCCGGAACCACTGATACGGAAGGTGCTTTCAGCATTGATATACTCCAGCCGTCGCATGAATATACACTCACCGCAGCCTCGCCCGCACATGTTGATGCCGTTATGGAGCCGGCCCAATACTCCGAATCAACCCAACTGGACGATATAGTGCTTGACCGCAATGAAATATCCGCTGAAAGCTATAATGTCACGGTGGATGATGCGGCTGCCGGCACGCTTACACTCACATGGAGCCCCGTATATCCCGGATCCATGGACGAAGGTGTCACCTACACCGTAACACTCGACGGCGAAGTGAAAGCCGAGGGACTGACGGAATGCACCTATACCCTTACCGATGTTGCGGAAGGAACACATGTGGTGGGTGTAAAGGCTGTTTTCCTGCCCTCAATGCTTGAAAGCTCACTCGTAGAGGCTTCGCCCGAACTTACCGGCATAGGCTCGTTGACAGTAAACGGTGCCGCTGTTTATGCTGTAAACGGTGGTGTGGATGTTGTTTCGGCTGGGAATGCGGAAGTACGTGTGATCTCTGCTTCAGGTCGTGTCGTGACCGTTCAGCCTGTCACAGCAGGAACCACAACAATAGCACTTCCCGCAGGTATCTATGTTGTGGAACTCCGTGGCACCGCCACAATAGTACGCAAAGTTGCCGTAAAGTGATTATAAGCCTTTGACAGGCTCCCTATAAGTTAGCCGCCCGGTAGAGATGTCTTTACCGGGCGGCTTTGTATATTTGTTGTGACAGTTCAGGAATTGGTGGTGATGAAACTGAACAGATCACGCTCCTTTTCGGAAATGAGAAGGAGAGTGTCGCATAGGTGCAGGGCAGTGTCGCCGGTTGGAACGAGATAACGCTCTTCGCGCCTTATCATAACCACGAGAGTGTTGGGTGGAAGCGTTATGTCGCGGAGCCGGTTGCCGGCCTCAAGCAATTTCGCGCTCACAGGCATTTCGTTCATGGCTGCCGTGATCTCGTCGGGCAGGTTGAGGTTGAATTTCTTTTCCCTCACAGCTTCCTTCAGACCGAGGGCTTTGGCCATTGCATTGACAGTGGTTCCTTGCAGAAGAAGTGAAAGGATGGTGATGAAAAACACCATGTTGAACATCTGCCGGGCGTGCAGCACCTCCGGCGAAGTCAGCGCGTAAGTGGCGAATATAATGGGAACTGCCCCACGTAGTCCTACCCACGACAGATACACACGGGCCTTTAGCGTGAACCGGCGGAAAGGCAGCAGGCAAAGCATCACCGATACCGGACGTGACACCACTATCATGAACACTCCGAGTGCGAGGCCGGGTATCACTACATGCGGTTCGATCAGTTCATGCGGATTCACGAGCAGTCCGAGCGAGAGGAACATCATTATCTGTACCAGCCATGTGAAACCGCCGAAAAAGGTGGTTACAGTGTGTTTCAGGGCAAGTTTGCTGTTGCCCACATAAAGACCTGCTATGTATACCGCAAGATAGCTGTTGCCGCCTGCCAGTTCGGTGAGTGAGAATGCGAAAAACACGCATGCTATCATCATGACGGGGTAGAGGAATTCGTTGTCGGCTTTAAGATGGTTGATCACTTTCACGGCCAGATATCCTACGGCCAGTCCTCCTGCGGCACCTATCGCCAGCTGACGCACAAGCAGCCATGCCGATTTCCATATCAGTTCGCCGGTGATCCCGCTGCCGCTTTCTATAATGCCTATGAGTATTATCACGAGAAGATAGGCCATGGGGTCGTTGCTCCCGCTTTCCAGTTCGAGCGTGGGCCGCAGGTTCTGTTTGAGGCCTGTGCGCGAACTGCTGAGAATCGAGAACACCGAGGCTGAATCCGTCGATGACATTATGGCGGCGAGCAACAGCGATTCAGGCCATCCGAAGCCGAACTCCGGAGCCACGGCACGGAACAGCACATAGATGAAAGCCCCGGTAAGTGCGGTGGTGAGAAGCACCCCGAGCGTGGCGAGTGTGAGGCCTTCGCCGAGTATGGGGCGTATGTCCTTGAATCTGGTATCGGCACCGCCTGAGAACAGTATCACGCTCAGCGACATCATGCCTATGAACTGTACGGCCTCGGCGCTGTCGAAATGTATGCCGAAACCGTCCACTCCGGCCACCATGCCTACCGCAAGGAAAAGCAACAGGGCCGGCATTCCGAAGCGGCTGCCCGCTTTACCTACCATTACGCTCAGTGACAGAAGCACCGCTGTGACGAGCATTATGTTGTTGGCTGTTATCTCCATATTAAATCTCTCCGTTAAGTGTTATATAGTCATACATATGGTGTTTGACGTCAGTCAAAGATACGGATTATCCGCGAGAATTTGTTAACTTTGCGCTTATGGATAACGAAACACGTTGTAAGCCCGATGTGTTGGGCTATGAGGACATAGAGAGGATGGTGCCCGCGCTCAAAGGCCACCGCCGCATCACTACCGCCATAATGAAGTTTCTTGCCCTGGACAAGGTAAATGCGCTTCATGCCCGCAACTGCGACCCTCCCGGCCCCGGTTTTGTAAAGGGTATGATAAAGGAAATGAATGTGAAGATAGAGGTGAACAACGAGCAGGTGCTCGACAATCTGCCTCCGGGCGCTTTCATTACCGTAAGCAATCATCCGCTTGGCGCCTACGATGGCATTGTGCTGATATATCTGTTGACACAACGTCGTCCGAAATTCAAGGTCATGGTGAACATGATCCTGAACCATATAGGAGGCATGAAGCCCAACTTTATAGCCGTTGACGCACTGGCAAGCGACGATCCAAAGAAAAAAGCCGTGTCGATGCAGGGTATAAAGGAAGCCATAAGGCAGGTCAAGAGCGGTGAGCCGCTTGGATTTTTCCCCGCCGGAGCCGTGGCCAAGCTCAACGGCAAGTTCCAGCTTGAGGACCGTCAGTGGCAGCCCAATATAATCCGCCTTATCAAGCAATTGAAGGTGCCCGTGATTCCGATCTATTTCCACGACAGCAACAGCTGGTTTTTCAACCTGCTCGGCAAGATAAGCTGGCAGCTGCGTACGCTGCGGTTGCCGCGCGAGGTGTTCCGGTGTTATGACAGGACATTCCATGTCACCATAGGCGATCCCATAAGTGTGGCCGACCAGGAGGCACACGGCGCCACGGTAGAGGAACTCGGCGCTTATCTGCGTAAGAAAACATTTGAACTCCGTTCACAAGGCAATAAATTCAAGACCAGATGATTACTCCAGCAGCAGAAATACCTGCCGAGGTACAGGCTGTGAAACAGCGTCTCGGCATAGTAGGTTCGGCTCCTCCGCTTATTGCCGCGCTGCAGAGGGCCGTGAAGGTGGCTCCTATCGACCTGTCAGTGCTCGTGACTGGTGAGAGCGGATCCGGAAAAGAGTTTTTTCCCCGCATAATCCATCAGTACAGTCCGCGCAAGCATTCCAAATATATAGCCGTGAACTGCGGTGCCATTCCGGAGGGAACCATCGACTCGGAGCTGTTCGGTCATGAAAAAGGGTCGTTCACCGGGGCCGTGAGCTCACGTAAAGGTTATTTCGAAGAGGCCGACGGGGGAACCATATTTCTTGATGAAGTGGCCGAACTTCCGTTAACCACTCAGGCCAGGTTGCTGCGTGTTCTCGAAACGGGCGAGTACCTGCGGGTGGGCTCATCGTCGGTGATGAAGACCAACATACGCGTTGTGGCAGCCACTAATGTGGATCTGTTGCAGGCTGTGGAGCAGGGACGTTTCCGCGAGGATCTGTATTACAGGCTTTCCACTGTGCTTATCACAGTGCCGCCGTTGCGCGACCGTGGCGACGATATAATCATGCTCGCCCGCAAATTCGCTTCGGATTTTGCCGAGAAACAGCGTTGCGAGCCTGTCGACTTTGACGCCTCGGCCAAAGCCTTGCTGCGTCGCTACCGCTGGCCCGGAAATGTACGCCAGCTGAAGAATGTGGTTGACCAGATATCTCTTTTCGAAAGCGGCACTGTTGTTACCTCCGATACCGTGCAGCGCTATATTCCGGCCAATGCCACGGTGTATTCGCCTGTGCCGGCTTCGCGTACCTCTCTGTCGCCGCACACGTATGAGAGCGAGCGCGAGATATTGTTCAACATGATATTCAGCCTGCGCCACGACATTGACGAGCTTAAAGCCCGGCTGGACGCCGCAGATGGCACTGAATCTCCGCGCCGCGGTCATGACACCGTAAGCGGTCTGCTGCCTGCTGTGGAGCTTCTGAAAGCGCCTGTGGACGATGTTACGGCCACGGAGGATACCGGTGGTATTGTTTCGCAACCCCCTCTGGAACGTAGCGAGCGCGACACTATCATTAAGGCGTTGGCCCGCAACGGAGGGCGCCGCCGTGAGACGGCTGCAGAACTGCGCATATCCGAACGCACTCTTTACCGCAAACTCAAAGAACTCAATATCCAGTAATCCCTAAAATTCATATTATGTCAACATCTGTTCCCGCATCATCAGTTCCGGAGGTAAAGAATGCCCGTGTGGCTATTGTCACAGCCGAATGGAACGGTCATATAACATCGCGTCTTGCCCAGAGCGCCCGCACCACACTGCTCGCCAACGGTTTTACGGAGGAAAGTGTGACTATGCTGAGTGTGCCCGGAGCTGTCGAGCTTACTTTCGGGGCCTCGCATATTATTGAAACCGGACTGTTCGATGCCGTGATTGTAGTAGGCTGTGTTGTGAGAGGCGGGACACCTCATTTCGACTATGTGTGCCAGAGTGTCACGCAGGGAGTTACGGCGCTGAATGCCGATTGCGATATTCCTGTCATTTTCTGTGTTCTCACAGTCGACACCGAGCAGGATGCACTTGACCGCGCCGGAGGGCCGGCCGGCGACAAGGGCCGTGAAGCAGCCGAAACAGCCATAAAGATGATCGATTACGCCCGCCATGTGGCCGACCTGATCTGATTTTCAGGTAAAATTAATAACCGGGGGCTGCGTTGTTATGGCGCGGCCCCCGGTCGTTTTGTTTGTGTGTTATGCTTTTATAGTGTAGAGGGGAATATTATTCCTTGATCAGTTATTGGGAAGAGTCTCTTTATCAGTCGGCGGCGTAGTCGGCAAACTGGCTCTGGAGGCGTTTGCGGGCAAAGAATATGCGGCTTTTGACAGTGCCCAGAGGCACACCGGTCTTTTCGGCAATCTCGTTGTATTTGTAGCCTGCCACATGCATTGAGAAGGGCACGCGGTATTCGTCGGGCATGGCGTCGATAGCGGCGTTGATCTCGGTAGCTGTGTAGCTTCCTTCGGGCGAAGTAATGCCTGAGTCCTGCGATATGTTGAGGTGGTAGAGGTTCTCGGTTGTGTCGATTATTGTTGCGGCGCGGCTCACACGACGGTAGTTGTTGATGAAGATATTCCTCATTATAGTGAACACCCAACCCTTGAAATTGGTGTTCTCGGCATACTTTTCCTGGTTTGTGAGGACTTTGAGCGAGGTGTCCTGCAGCAGGTCGTATGCGTCGTCGTGATTGGATGTGAGCATGTATGCGAACGACAGAAGATTGTCCTGAAGGCTCATTAAGCGTGACTGAATAGAGTTGTTGGCTTCCATAACTGATGATTTTAGAGTTGATATTTATGTTTTAAAGTGATGTCGTCTTTGTGATGACACTGCGAAGATAGGGCGAGGAAACAGGGAATGGAATTTTTAAGTGTAAAAATGTGTTAATATATGGCGAAGTGGTTACAGAAAATGACAAAACCCTAATAAACAAACAGTTAAGAACGAGTATTATGTTACAACAATGTAACAAATGTGGAGTGTTACTAAATTTTGCAACATTTTTAGTGAAAAAAGCGGCATCCGGGGTGTCTCAGCTCCCGAATGCCGCTTATGTCTGGAATTATGCTGCGCTTATTTCAACAGCTCTGTCATATAGCCGTAAATACCTCTCAGGGCATTTTCAAAATCGTAATTTTTCTTGAAGTAATAGCGTGTGCCGTATATAGTCAAAAACCAACGGGCTTTATCTTTTCGTTCCTCTTTGGAATAGTATCCTATATCGAATAGATCCTCTGTCCGGAAAAAGCAGGTGTGCTCGGCGTCAGGAAAAGTTTCGTTTATAAAATTTGTTTTAAGCCTGGTTATGGCCTCTATTATGTTGCCAAGATCGGAATATTCGATGTTCTCCCATAATACGGGTTCATAGTACGGATTATCTGTAAGACGTAGAAATCCTGTTTTTTTCCCGGTATTGATATCGGTGTAGATACGTATTCTACACTTAGCCCGCACGGCTATATTGTCGAGTTTGGGCAGGTCTGTTTTGTAGTCGGTAAAACATATAATCTTACCTGATGTAGATGTGAATCGGTCGAATTTAGTTTCTTTCCGTGGCCGATCCTTGGGTGCATCGGTGGACGCTTCGGAGGCCTGCGCCGGTTCGGCGTTGTCGGCAAAAGCCACAAACGGGAGGAGGCATAATGCCGCAGTAAAAAACAGTTTTTTTCATAATTATAGAGATTATTATTGTATTGGTTTGTTGACGGGTTCCCAGCGGTAGAGGCGGTCGGAGGGACGTATTTTGCGCGGCACGGGAATTGAGAACGGTTCACCTTTGACTGTGCGATCCACGCTTTTCAGATCCACGCGGATCTCCTCCACCGTTATCATTATGGCGCCTGTGGTGGGGCCTGTGATTATTATTTCGTCGCCTACATGGAGTTCGCCGGCTTCCATTATGAATTCCCCTACCCCGAGGCGCGGATAATGCCGCACACCTTTGGCCACATAATGCTTTACACGTGTGGCTGACGAGCCGTATTTGGCCGACCATTCGCCGAGACGCTGGCCGAGATAATAGCCGTCCCAGAACCCGCGGTTGAATATCTTGCCGAGCTCGGTGTTCCACCGCTCTATTTTGGCTTCGGAGTAAGTGCCGTCGCATAGAGCCGACAGGGCTTCGCTATAGCAGCGCACGGCAGTCATTACATACTCGGGGCCACGTGCGCGCCCTTCGATCTTGAACACCCGCACTCCGGCGTCCACCATCTTGTTGAGGAAATGAATGGTTTTCAGGTCCTTGGGCGACATTATATATTTGTTCTCTATGTCAAGCTGTTCGCCGGTCTCGCGGTCGGTCACGGTATATCCACGGCGGCATATCTGTGTGCATGACCCGCGGTTGGCGCTCGAGTTCATTTCGTGGAGGCTCATGTAGCATTTGCCCGACACGGCCATGCACAATGCTCCGTGGCAGAACATCTCTATCTGTACGCGCCGCCCCGAAGGACCGCATATATTCTCCCGCTCTATGGCCTCATGTATGGCCTTTACCTGATCGAGGTTGAGCTCCCTCGCCAGTACCATCACATCGGCAAATGCGGCATAGAACCTCACGGCCTCTATGTTGGTGACATTGACCTGAGTGGATATATGCACTTCCACCCCCACACTCCGGGCATAGCTTATGGCCGCTATGTCGGCGGCGATTATGGCGGCTATGCCGGCCTCTTTGGCGGCGTTGATTATCTCATGGCATTTTGTGATCTCATTGTCGTAGATCACAGTGTTCACCGTCAGATAAGTCCTTACACCGGCTTTGTTGCATATAGAGGCAATGTTACGGAGGTCGTCAAGTGTGAAATTGACCGATGATTTTGCGCGCATATTCAAGCCTTCAACGCCGAAATACACTGCATCGGCGCCGGCTTCTATCGCAGCATGGAGCGATTCATAACTCCCCACGGGAGCCATGATTTCAAAGTCGTTACGGTTTATGGGATTCATGCGGCAAATTTACAAAAACCCCCCGTCACGCACAAATTTGCAGTGACGGGGGGAGGGTGTGTGTTATGCTTTTATAGTGTAGGCGGAATAATTCCGGAATCAGTTATTGGGAAGAGTCTCTTTATCAGTCGGCGGCGTAGTCGGCAAACTGGCTCTGGAGGCGTTTGCGGGCAAAGAATATGCGGCTTTTGACAGTGCCCAGAGGCACACCGGTCTTTTCGGCAATCTCGTTGTATTTGTAGCCTGCCACATGCATTGAGAAGGGCACGCGGTATTCGTCGGGCATGGCGTCGATAGCGGCGTTGATCTCGGTAGCTGTGTAGCTTCCTTCGGGCGAAGTAATGCCTGAGTCCTGCGATATGTTGAGGTGGTAGAGGTTCTCGGTTGTGTCGATTATTGTTGCGGCGCGGCTCACACGACGGTAGTTGTTGATGAAGATATTCCTCATTATAGTGAACACCCAACCCTTGAAATTGGTGTTCTCGGCATACTTTTCCTGGTTTGTGAGGACTTTGAGCGAGGTGTCCTGCAGCAGGTCGTATGCGTCGTCGTGATTGGATGTGAGCATGTATGCGAACGACAGAAGATTGTCCTGAAGGCTCATTAAGCGTGACTGAATAGAGTTGTTGGCTTCCATAACTGATGATTTTAGAGTTGATATTTATGTTTTAAAGTGATGTCGTCTTTGTGATGACACTGCGAAGATAGGGCGAGGAAACAGGGAATGGAATTTTTAAGTGTAAAAATGTGTTAATATATGGCGAAGTGGTTACAGAAAGTGGCAAAACCCTGACAAACAGATGGTTGAGAATGAATATAATGTTACAGCAATATAACAAAATGTAGAGTGTTACTAAATTTTGCAACATTTTTAGTGAAATGCAAGTGATAATTGTTATATTAGCACCATGAAAGATCTGATAATTACTATACCCTACCGCGAGGCATCGTATGACGAATTATCGCCTGAGATGCGTAGAATCGTGGATCTGGCTGTGGAGGCCACAGCCCGTTCGTATGCCCCTTACAGTCATTTCCGTGTAGGTGCGGCCATATTGCTGGATAACGGTGAGATTGTTACCGGTGCCAATCAGGAGAATGTGGCGTTTCCGTCAGGCACATGTGCCGAGCGCAGTGCCTGTTATTATGCCGGGGCCACTTATCCCGAGGCGCGCTTCGAGGCCATAGCCGTGGCCGCACGTGGCACCGACGGTAAGCTTACAGCCATACCCACAGCCCCGTGCGGAGCATGCCGCCAGGCTCTTCTGGAATATGAGACACGTGCAGGCCATGATGTGACTGTGCTTATGGCCGGCGCATCGAGTGTATACATTATCCCCTCGGTAAAGGCGTTGCTGCCGTTTGATTTCTCGGAATTTTAACCGGGCTTCTATTCGGTTTCTGTGATTTCAAAGCCTGCGGCACGCAGATCCTCCCAGAAGCCGGGATATGATTTTGCCACGGTCTCGGCTCCGTCGATTGTTATACCCGGTATGAATATGCTTACCGGCGCTAATGCCATTGCCATGCGGTGGTCGCCGTGGGCGTTGAACTCCGGCAACGTGTCGATGGGGCGCCTCATGCCGTCCCATTCAAGGTTTCCGGGAGCTGTGGATTCAAGTACAGTTCCAGTTTTCAGCAATTCTTCAATCAGGGCCTCCACGCGGTCGCACTCCTTGTGGTGCAAGGTTTCCAGTCCTGTAAACCGGAACGGGATACCGAGCATGGCGGCTGTCACGGCCACAGGTTGCGCGAGATCGGGCGTGTCGGAAAAATCTATGCAGAGCCGTGGCGAAAGTTCAGGCGAGGGCATAAGTTCCGTGCCACCGTTCTCACCTGTGGTGGTGTCGACTCCGAGCATTCCGAATATTTCGGCTGCACGGCGGTCAGGCTGAGCGCTGTCCGCTTCAAGATTGCCGAGGGTTATCATTCCCGCACTTATAGCGGCTATCTCATACCAGAACGAGGCTGCCGACCAATCCCCCTCCACTGTGGTTTCTGTAGCAACATAGCTGTCAGGATTCACGGTGATTTCATCGCCGTTTATATAACAGTCAATGCCGCGGCGGCGCATCATGTGCAGAGTCAGGGATATGTATGGCCGCGACACTATAGGTCCGTCGAGCGTTATATGCAGTCCCTGTTCCATTGCCGGGGCGGCCATGATCAGAGATGAAACGAACTGGGAGCTGATATCGGCTTCCACCGTGAGCGAACCGCCGGCAAGACGTTTTCCGCGTATATGCAGGGGCGGATAGCCTTCGGTGCCGATATACTCTATGTCGGCGCCGAGCGAGCGCAGGGCTTCTACAAGCGCTCCTATGGGACGCTGGCGCATACGATCCGATCCGTCAAGCACTACATCCGACCCCGGAGTAACGGCATAATATGATGTGAGGAAACGCATTGCCGTGCCTGCAAGCCCTACGTTGACTTCGCCGGAACTTTGAGTGAGAGCGGCAGTGAGAGCGGTGGTGTCGTCGCATGAAGGGAGATTGCCCACGGGGGGATTTCCCTCGGTAAGGGCGTTCATTATCAGCGCGCGGGCTGCTATGCTTTTCGACGGCGGGAGGGATATGTTCGCTTCGATCATTTCCTCCGGTGGCATTATGGTGAGTTTCATCGGATATCGGTAAGTAGGATTGCTGAAAACTGTAAGCGGCACAAATGTAATGAAATTTTTGGGTTTATAATTACAAAACCCTATCTTTGTAAACTGTTAACTAATAAGAAAAAGGATATGACGGCCGAACGCGAGAAATGGACCGAGATAGAGCATCTTCCGGAATGGGACGAGGAGTATTATGACGTCTATACAGCCAAAAAGCATGGCAAATGGGTTATGCTCAAAACCTTGAAGAAGGAATACCGCGATATGCCCGAAATGCAGGCTATGCTTGAGAAAGAGTTTGAGATAAGGTATAATCTCGCCCATCCCCATATAGTCATGATCAATGACCTTGAGGAGGTTCCCGGACTTGGCATGTGTATCATAACCGATGACGTTTACGGAGATTCGCTGCGCAAGCTCATTGACACCGGCAAGCTTACCGAAGAGCATCTCAAAAAGCTCACTAACCAGCTTGTGGATGCGATAGCCTATGTGCAGACAAATCATATAGTGCATCATCCCATACGTCCCGAGCGCATTATCTTTACCGAGAATGTGGGCAATCTGAAGCTCATTGATGTGGGTTTCGACCAGCAGAGCCATCTTACGCCGGCCGAGGCTTCGGAGGATATATATAATTACGGTAAGATACTTGAGGAGGCCCTTGAGGCGTTGCCCACACAGCACCCTGAGCTTAAAAAGGTGGCCCGGAGATGTGTCAATCCCAATCCTGCACGCCGTTACAGCAATATCGAATCTCTCCGCATGGCCATAGAGCGCAGGAAATCGAGCCGGTTCTATTTAGTGGTGATAGGGTTCCTTGTGGCTATGGTGATACTGCTTGTGTGGCTTATGTCGCCCTATGCGCCTGCCCCTGTCAAATAGTTTTATTATTGGAATAATTAGCTGATGTCGTTGGAAATTGTAGCCGTGGAGCCTACTAAAGGCGCCATGCGCAAGTATGTGAAATTCGGAATCGATCTTTATGAGGGCAACGGTTGTTATGTGCCCCCGCTTATTTTCGAGGAGGTGGACACGCTGCTTCCCGAAAATAACCCCGCGTTTGATTTTTGCGAGGCGCAGTCGTTCATGGCTATGCGCGACGGCAAACCGGTGGGGCGTATAACCGCTATCATAAACCGCACTATCAATGAGCGCACCGGACGGCGTGAGGCGCGTTTCGGGTGGGTGGATTTTATAGATGACGCCGAAGTGGCCGACGCTCTTTTCGACGCCGCCGAGTCATGGGCGCGCCAGCGCGGCATGGACTCCATGATAGGCCCTATGGGCTTTACGGATATGGACCATGAAGGAATGCTCATAGAAGGATTTGACCGCATGGGCACCATGGCCACCATATATAATTATCCTTACTATCCATGCCACATGGAGCGCATGGGATGGGAAAAGGATGTTGACTGGGTGGAATTCCGTATCCGGGTGCCGGAGCAGGTGCCGGAGAAATATCAGCGGATAGCCGATATTGTGAGGCGTAAATATGATCTGAAAGTGATGGAATTCACTTCACGTAAAGTTCTGAAGGACCGTTACGGCAAAGCTTTGTTCCAACTCATCAATGACGCCTACGACAAGCTTTACGGCTATTCTCCGCTGTCAGAACGCCAGATCGACCATTATATAAATCTGTATCTTGACATTCTGCGGCTTGACTGCATCTGCGTTATCGTGGATAAGAATGAGGAACTGGTCGGGGTAGGGATATCCATTCCATCAATGTCGAAAGCTTTGCGGGCTTCGGGTGGCCATCTGTTCCCGTTAGGGTGGCTGCATATGTTCCGGGCGCTCTATATGTCAAATGATGTGGTGGATCTCATGCTCGTGGCCATAAAGGAGGAATATCAGGGCAAAGGGGTGAACGCGCTTCTGTTCTCGTCGCTGATACCCAACTATGTGAAAAACGGCTATAAGTGGGCCGAGAGCAATATAGAGCTTGAATCAAACAACAGCGTGCAGCTCCAATGGCAGTATTTCGACTACGAGCAGCACCGCCGCCGCCGCGCCTACCGCAAGAAGCTCTGAACCGCGGGCAGATTGCGCACCACGCCCCAGATTATTACTGCCGCGAGCAGGATAATGCATAGGGTTCTTGAGTTCGCGGCATTGTAGAAACGCGGATAGCGGTCGCGCAGCACCTCGGCCACTGTAAGCACCCCCATTACCGGCAGCATTGCCACCATGAGGAGATTGTATTTCACCGCCTGTGCCACATCGCCGTGCAGGAGCGCGTGCAATGCCCTCTGGGAGCCGCAGCCCGGGCAGTCCAGTCCGGTTATCATCCGTGACGGACAGCGAGGAAAAAAGCCCTCCTGCGGGTCAAATATGAAATATATTGCAATCAGGGCCGCCACTGCCACGGCAGCTGCGGCCCTGATTATGTATCTTCGCCCCGTCCGGCTCATGTGAGGGCGCTGTAGATCATCACGAACGGCCAGTTTATGAGGCCGCACACAATAGTGATCATAAGCCACAATGCAGCACGGGAGGAGTAGCGGGCGGCTCCCTCATAGTCGCCTGCGCGGTAAAGCGATGCTACACGCGATGACATTATTATTCCTACAATGCCGGGTATTATGCACATAAATACTGTGGCGAGAATGTTCCACACCATATAGCTTCTCGGCATGGGGAGCGGTTTGGGTGTGTGGACTTCCTGTGCGGGAATCTCGGGAGGGAGTACGGTTCCGGGTAACGGTGGAGGGGTTGTCATTGGGCTTATGTAATATGAGGTTGGTTATAAATTACGGTCAGGCTCGGGATCAGAAGAATTTTGTTTCTTCGCCGAGTATGTCGCTGAGCAGATTGTTGGCTAACCGGGATGCTCCGATACGGAAATAATCGGTGTCGAGCCATTTTTCGCCGAGCACATGTTTGATTATGGTGTAGTAGGCAAGGGCGTCGTCGGTAGTGGCTACTCCGCCCGCACATTTGAATCCTACCATGCGGTCGGTCTTGGCGTAGTATTCCTTGATGCACTGTGCCATTACATAAGCGGCTTCGAGTGATGCGCCGGGATATCCCTTGCCTGTGGAGGTCTTGAGGAAGTCAGCCCCGCTGTAAAGGGCAAGCACGGAAGCGGCCTTGATGTTTTCGGGAGTCTTGAGCGCGCCGGTCTCGAGTATCACTTTAAGGCGTGCGTTGCGGCATGAATGGCGGAGTTCCTCTATCTCGTCGCATACTTCCTGATAGTCCTTGTCGAAGAAGTTGCCGAGGTTCATCACTATGTCTATTTCGTCGGCGCCACCTTCCACGGCAAGTGCTGTTTCGGCCACCTTTACCTCGGGGAATGTCTGCGACGAGGGGAAGCCTCCCGACACAGCTGCTATGTCGACGGAGCTGACTTCAAGCACTGAGCGCACTACAGGGGTAAAGCAGGGGTAGACACATATGGCGGCCACGTTGGGCAGATCGGCGTGTTCGTGCTCGAAAGCGTTGACGCGCTCGGTGAAGTTTGCCACCGACTGCATTGAATCTGTGGCGTTGAGCGTGGTGAGGTCAATGGCGCTGAAAAGGAATTTCAGTGTTTCGGGAGTACGGTTTTTCTCAAGATTGTCGGCGAGAATCTTCTCGATATCGGCTTTGATGCGGGCCTCGTCGGTGTCGACATTGCATCCGGCTATGGCCTGAAGATATTTGCTTTCCATAATTTTAGGGTATTTATAATTGTATATTCGAATCTATAACAATGGTCACCGGCCCGGAGTTGATAAGTTCCACCTGCATGTCGGCACCGAACACACCTTTCATCACTTCCTGTCCTATGAGTGAAGATAGGGTGGTGCAATAGAGATTATACAGAGGCTCGGCTTCGGGGCGTCCGGCAGCCCTGACATAGGACGGACGGTTCCCCTTGCGGGTCGATGCAAGCAGAGTGAACTGGCTTACGGCAAGTACAGATCCGCCGGCTTCGGTAACCGACCGGTTCATAACACCGCTTTCGTCGTTGAAGATCCGGAGTGCTGCTGTTTTTTCAGCCAGGTGGATTGCGCACTGCTCGGTGTCACCTTTTTCCACACCTACAAGCACCATGAGTCCCGGGCCTATGGATGAAACCTGCGCACCGTCTACACTCACCGACGCGCGGCTTACACGTTGAATTACCAGTCGCATGTTTTAATGTTTTTTAATAATGGCGTATCGGCCATCCGTATGTTTCCACAAATATAGTGATTTACAATGTAATATTTGCGATAATCTGTTCGGCACATTCCGAATTTTGAAATCTGAGAGCCTCAAATTTAGGGTAATTAGCTGATAATTAAATGGTAACGGCTTAAATTCAGTGTCGGATGAAATCGTAGGATAGATGTTGATTTGTCATTTGGGGAAATTATTATTATTTTTGTGAGTAATATCTTATCGCATGACCAAGATAGAATGGACGGCCGAGAATGTGAAACTTCCCGAGGCCGATTTTGAGAAACTTGAGCTTTGGCTCACCCAGGTTGCCGCCCTACATGACCGCATCCTCGGTCGGCTTACATATATATTCTGTGACGATGTAATGATATTGGATGTAAACCGCCGCTATCTTGACCATGATTATTTTACCGATATAATTACTTTTGATTATTCACGTGGCCGGCGCGTGTCGGGCGATATGTTTATCTCGCTTGATACTGTGCGGAGCAACTCTGCTCTTATTGGTGCGGAGTATTCTGACGAGCTTATGCGTGTCATAGCACATGGCCTGCTTCATCTCTGTGGAATAAACGACAAAGGCCCCGGCGAGCGGGAAATAATGGAACGGGCCGAGAATCAAGCCCTTGCACTCTTTGAGCAAATATGAGATATGATTATGATGTGATCGTTGTCGGCGCCGGACACGCCGGATGCGAGGCGGCTATGGCTGCATCGCGTATGGGGTCGCGCACATTGCTGATCACCCTCGACATGAACAAGATAGCCCAGATGAGTTGTAATCCTGCTATCGGCGGGATTGCCAAGGGGCAGATAGTGAGGGAGGTGGATGCTCTCGGTGGTAATACCGGAGTGATTACCGACCTTACGGCCATACAGTTCCGGATGCTGAACCGCAGCAAAGGCCCTGCAATGTGGAGTCCGAGAGCGCAGAGCGACAGGATGAAATTCTCTACCACGTGGCGCGAAACCCTTGAGAATGCTCCTAACCTGTTTATGTGGCAGGATCATGTCAGGGAACTGAAGATGTCCTCCGGTAGGGTTTGCGGTGTGGTTACTTCGCTTGGTGTGGAATTCTCAGCTCCGTCGGTTGTGCTCACCAACGGCACATTCCTCAACGGCCTTATGCATGTGGGGCGCGTACAGACTCCCGGCGGACGTGTGAGCGAGCCTGCCTCTACAGGGATTACCGAACAGCTGGTTGCTGCCGGTTTCCGCGCTGACCGTATGAAGACAGGCACGCCTGTGCGGATTGACGGACGCTCGGTCGACTGGAGTCTTGCCATACGTCAGGACGGTGACGAGGATTTCCATAAGTTCTCGTTTCTGCCCGATGTGAAGCGCAGGCTTAAGCAGCGTCCGTGTTTCACGGTCTACACCAATTCCGACACCCATGCCATCTTGCGGGCCGGATTGCCGGATTCGCCTCTTTATAACGGACAGATACGCAGCATCGGGCCCCGTTACTGCCCGAGTATAGAAACCAAGATAGTGACCTTTGCCGACAAGCAGGAACATCAGCTGTTTCTTGAACCGGAAGGGGAGAACACTCAGGAGTTTTATCTCAACGGCTTTTCGTCGTCGCTCCCTCTGGATGTGCAGCTCCGGGCGCTCCAGACTGTGCCCGCGTTGCGCAACGTCCACATCTACCGTCCCGGTTATGCCATAGAATACGATTTCTTTGATCCGACTCAGCTTCTCCACACGCTTGAGACAAAAATGGTGAAAGGCCTGTTTTTCGCCGGACAGATCAACGGCACGACCGGCTATGAGGAGGCGGCCGGGCAGGGTCTTGTGGCGGGAATAAACGCTCATATAAGTGTACATGGCGGAGCTCCGTTTGTGCTCGGACGTGATGAAGCCTACATAGGTGTGCTTATCGACGATCTCGTCACCAAAGGGGTGGATGAGCCGTACCGTATGTTCACATCGCGTGCTGAGTATAGGATACTGCTGCGACAGGATGATGCCGACAGCCGCCTCACGCCGCTTGGCGCTGAAGTGGGGGCTGTGGATTCATCAAGGCTTGCGCTTGTGGAAAGCAAGGTGCGCCAGCGTGATTCAATAATGGAGTTTGCTGCCGGATTTGCTATAAAGCCTGATCTTATAAATGGAGCGCTGGAGGCCCTCGGTACATCGCCGCTGAAACAGGGGTGCCGGTTGGCCGACCTGATACTCCGTCCGCAGCTCAATATATCCCTGCTTGCTGAAATCGTTCCGCGGTTTGCCGAATTTCTGGATTCTATCGAGCCTGACAGGCGCGATGAAATAATAGAGGCTGCCGAAGTGAGGCTAAAATATGACGGCTATATAAAGCGCGAGCAGATGATAGCCGATAAGATAAAGCGATTGGAAAATATTCCTCTGAAAGGAAAGATAGATTATTCGTCGGTGAACTCCATTTCCACCGAAGCCCGTCAGAAACTCACAAAGATAGATCCGGAGACTGTGGCGCAGGCCTCGCGCATCCCCGGAATATCTCCCAGCGACATCAATATCCTGCTGTTGCTGCTCGGACGATGAAATAGTCGAATGTTTCACGTGGAACAATCGAAACACTCATAAAGCCAATTAATTAACCCATCATCATAATTTAACCATGGAATATATTAAATCGAAAATCCGTGACGTTTACGACTTCCCGTCAAAGGGGATTGTCTTTAAGGATCTGACCACTGTTTTCAAGGATCCGCGTGCGCTGCATATCATAGGCTGGGATCTTTCGCAGCTTTACCGCGACAAGGGTGTTACAAAAGTTGTGGGTATCGAATCGCGCGGTTTCATAGGCGGCTCAATACTCGCATTTGAACTCGGGGCCGGATTTGTGCCTGTGCGCAAGCCCGGCAAATTGCCTGCCGATACTATCTCGGCTTCCTACGACAAGGAGTATGGCAAGGATGTGATAGAGATCCACCGCGACGCCATCACTCCCGACGATATAGTAGTGATCCACGATGATGTGCTGGCTACGGGAGGCACAATGGCTGCGGCCTACAATCTGGTGAAAAGCATGAATCCTAAAAAGATTTATGTGAATTTCATCATTGAGCTTTCGGCTCTTGGCGGACGTTCGAACCTTCCTGCCGATGCCGATGTTACCTCTCTGATCAGCTACTGATAAATATGGCTCTCCTTGGCAAGGGCCGCATTTGATAAAATATTTTTCTCCGTGCCTATGGCAAAGCATGACCGATATCCTGAACTGAAGGAGAAAATATCGATACTACCGGACACCCCCGGCGTCTATACCTATTATGACGCCGAGGGTACCGTTATTTATGTGGGTAAGGCCAAGAATCTGAAACGTCGGGTGTCGAGTTATTTCAACCGCACACATACCTCTCTGCGGACCAATCTGCTTGTACGTGCTATACGTGACATGACTTATGTGGTTGTGCCCACCGAACAGGATGCGCTGAATCTCGAGGCTTCCATGATAAAGGAATATCAGCCCCGCTACAATGTGCTCCTGAAGGATGACAAGACGTATCCGTGGATCACTGTGACCAATGAGCATTATCCACGGGTGTTCATGACCCGTAATAAGATCAAGGACGGCTCGAAATATTTCGGTCCGTATACCGACGCCGGTTCGGCCCGTGCTGTGCTGGATCTGGTCAAAGAGCTTTATCCTGTGCGTTCATGCCGTCATGCCATAACGCCTGAATATCTCCACCGGGGGAAAGGGCGACTGTGCCTTGAATATCACCTCGGGCGTTGTCCCGGATGCTGCGTAGGGCGCGTGTCAATGGAGGAATACGGTGAGTCCATCGAGCGTATAAAGCAGATTCTGCGTGGCGACACTGCGGAGCTTATGGAGCATCTGCGCGGCGAAATGGAGCGGTTGAGCGCGGAGCTGCGTTTTGAGGAGGCCCAGAAGCTAAAGGAGCAGTACATGCTTATAGAACGCTACCGTGCGCGAAGTGTAATTGTTAGCCAAACGGTGGAGGATGTCGATGTGTTTGGTGTTGATGACAATGACCGTGAGGTATATATCAACTACATGCATGTGCGCCATGGGGCGGTGGTGCGTTCCGTGACGCTTGAATACCGTAGGCGTCTTGACGAGCCTGTGGCCGAGTTGCTCGGTCTGGCCATGAATTCCGTGGCTGTGGATCTCGGTGTGGAGTTCCGTGAGGTGGTTGTGGAGGAGGTGCCTGATGTGGAGTTTCCCGGAGTCACTTTTACCGTTCCCCGGCGTGGCGACAAAGCCAAGCTGCTTGATGTGTCGAAGCGGAATGCGCGTCAATACCGCGTGGATATGCTGAAGACCATGGAGAAGCGTAATCCTGAGCAACGTGCCGAAAGAATATTGGAGCGGATGAAGGCGGATTTCAGGCTTTCGGAGCTTCCACGGCACATAGAGTGTTTCGACAATTCGAACATTCAGGGCACTAATCCGGTGGCTTCATGTGTGGTGTTCCGTGACGCCCGTCCTGCAAAAAATGACTATCGCCATTTTAATATAAAGACGGTGGAAGGGCCCGATGATTTCGCGTCGATGAAAGAGGTGTTGACGAGGCGTTACACCCGATTGCGCGACGAAGGGCGCGGGCTTCCGCAGCTCATTGTGGTGGATGGCGGCAAGGGGCAGTTGAGTGCCGCCGTCGAGGCTCTGGATGAAATGGGGCTGCGCGGCCGTATAGCAGTTGTGGGCATAGCCAAACGGCTTGAGGAGATATATTTTCCGGGCGACAGCATTCCGTTGTATATCGACAAAAACAGCGAGACTCTGAGGGTGGTACAGCATCTGCGCGACGAGGCCCACCGGTTTGGCATAACGCATCATCGCAACAGGAGGAGTAAATCGCAGGTAGTCAGTGAGTTGGATTCGATAAGGGGGGTTGGAGAAAAGACCCGCACCCTCCTGCTGACCCGCTTTAAAAGCTTAAAACGTCTTAAAGAGGCTGATATTGAGGCAATTGCCGATGTTGTGGGTCCTGCAAAAGCCTCGGTAATATACAATGCGCTGCATGCAGATGTTTAAAAGCTTTAATATTTCGAATAAAGGACAGGCACACTCCCGCTCAATGACGGGAGTTGTGCCTGTTCACGTTCTAAGATATGTTTTTATAGTGGCAGATATCAACCTTCGGGTGCGGGAGCGTATCCGTCTTCCAATGCTATGTAATGCTGGTAGGGATGGTCGCAGCCGGGACATACTTTCGGTGGCTCTGTGCCGGTTTCAGTATAGCCGCACACGAGGCATCGCCATGTCACAGGCGTGGTGCGTTTCCACAATGTGCCCTCCTCCACATGTTTCAGCATGAGCTGGAAGCGGTCATGGTGCATTTTCTCTACTTGCGCTATGGCTTCGAAATGGGATGCAATCTCATCGAATCCTTCTTCTTTTGCTACGTTGGCAGCTTCATGATAAAATTCATAGCCGTCCACGCTCTCCTCCTTTATGGCGGTGCGCAGGTTGGCGGCAGTATTGCCGAGAAATCCGGCATCCACGTTGCCGGTGCATTCCACCTCGGTGTCCTCAAGCATTTTCAGGAACACCTTGGCATGGTGCAGTTCATTGTCGGCGGATTCACGGAATATCACACCCACGGGAAAATATTTTTCTTTGTCGGCCACGCCGGCATAGAAGGTGTAACGGGCATAGGCCTGAGTCTCGGCCATATATGAGTTGACCACGTATTGTTCGGTACGGGTGCCCTTGATGCTTTTCTTTTTTGTAGCCATATACAGTTTGTTTAATGGGTTGTATAGTTCATATCAGTTCTTACCTAACAGATTGGACATGCAGATGGTTCACTGAACAATGTCGGGAATTATATGTAATTTTGCAACCGGTTATGAACAACAAAGGTTTGCTGTCACTTGCCTTGGGTACATTTGCCTTGGGTATATCGGAATTCGCAATGATGGGTATGCTCGGGGCCTTGGCGCATGACCTCGGGATCACTATTCCCCAGGCCGGACATCTAATATCCGCTTATGCTGCCGGAGTGTGCTGCGGGGCGCCTGCGCTTCTGTTTGCCCGGCGCATGGATCTGAAAAAACTTATGCTCCTGTTGGCCGCGTTGATCACGGCCGGTAACCTTATGGCGGCTCTGGCGCCGGGCTACTGGTGGCTGATGGGGGCGAGGTTTATATCAGGATTGCCGCACGGCGGATTCTTCGGAGTAGGGGCTATTGTGGCCCGTAAGCTTGCCGCTCAGGGCCGCGGGGCCTCGGCGGTGGCTGTGATGATAGCCGGAATGACTGTGGCCACTGTGGTGGGTGTTCCTGCCGCTACATTTGTTACCGACACGCTGTCGTGGCGTCCGGTTTTTGCCGGTGTGGCAGTGGCGGGTGCGGCTACATTCATGGCCATGGACCGCTGGATTCCACGGGTGTCCGGTTTGGAGGACCGAGGGTTCCGGGGACAGTTCCGCTTTCTGCGCACATTGCCTCCGTGGCTTATATTCGGCGGGGTACTCCTCGGGCAGACCGGCATTTACTGCTGGTACAGCTATATCGATCCGCTGCTGCTCCATGTGTCGGGTTTCCCGGCTGAAAGCCTGCCTACACTCATGGCCATTGCCGGGTTGGGTATGTTTACCGGCAATCTCGTGGCCGGACGTCTCGGCGACCGTTATAAACCGTCGTTTGTGGCCGCGTGGGTTCAGCTTGCCGCCATTCCTGTGCTTGTGGCTTTCTTTTTTCTTGCTCCATATAAAGTTCCGGCAGCCGTTCTGCTGTTTCTCGGTACGTTTGTGCTTTTCGGATCAGGGAGCCCGTTGCAGAGCGACATTGTGGGCTATTCGCGTGGAGGCGAGATGCTCGGCGCTGCATGTATTCAGGTGGCCTATAATGCCGGAAATGCCATGGCGGCATGGATCGGAGGGCAGGTGATTGCCATGGGCTGCGGCTATACGGCTCCCGCTGTGGCCGGATGTCCGCTTGTGGTGTGCGGCTGTGTTTTGCTTTTTATTCTTTACAGGCGTTATGAGCGGGAATGATAATGTAATGGGTACCGAGATAGTGAGGGGCCGGTTTGCGCCGTCACCCACAGGGCGCATGCATCTCGGCAATATATTCGCGGCTCTTATGTCGTGGCTTTCCGTACGTAGCCGGAAAGGGCAGTGGATTCTGCGCATTGAGGATCTGGATCCACAGAGATCCCGGCCCGAATATGCCCGGCTTATCGAAGATGACCTTGCATGGCTCGGGCTGGACTGGGACGAAGGCGGTATGGATGGCCGCGGGCAATGCGGTCCTTACTGCCAGAGCCTGCGTAGTGAATTGTATGAGCATTATCTTGAGGTGCTGAATGGTTCGGGACTTACATATCCGTGCACATGCACCCGCGCCGACATAATGGCCACTTCGGCCCCGCATCAGTCGGACGGACGGATTATTTACGCGGGAACATGCCGCCCGGCGTCAATGCCGAGTCATGATGCTTTCCGTAATGCCGGTTCACGTTACGCCACGCGCATCTATGTGCCTGACGAGTCCATAACGTTCACCGACGGGGTGTTCGGGCCACAATCTGTCAACCTTGCACGCGAATGCGGCGATTTTGTGCTGCGCCGGGCCGACGGTGCGTGGGCCTATCAGCTCGCCGTGGTTGTGGATGATGCGCTTATGGGGGTCACGGAGGTGGTGAGAGGCTGTGATCTGCTGCTGTCAGCCGCACAGCAGATCTATCTTTACCGCATTCTCGGCTTCGAGCCTCCGCGCTACATTCACCTGCCGCTCTTGTGCAATGCCTCAGGGCAACGCCTATCGAAGCGCGACTTCTCAATGAGCATGGCTGAACTGCGCCAACGTTATACTCCCGCTGAAATCACCGGTTATCTCGCCCATGCCATGGGCCTCATTTCCGAGGCTGCACCGTGCTCTGCGGCGGAACTTGCAGCCGCATTCTCCACCGCAAAAATTCCATCGCGTCCGGCTATTGTCGTAAACATTCCGGGCATACCCAAAGTATAGGGTGATTGCGGTTTTTAGGGGATGGGATAGATGGAGGGTGCGGAAATTTTTATAATTTTACGCAGTGAAATAAAAAATTAAATCTGAAACGCATGAAACGACTTATGCTGCTGTTCCTCGCGGTGCTTGTGCTCGCCGGGACAAGCCAGGCCCAGGACAGGAAATATGCTCTCTATGGCGTGGCATTTTATAATCTTGAGAATCTGTTTGACACCATTCCCAACAATCCGCGGGGACGCGATCTGGAATATACTCCCTCGGGTGAAAAACAATGGTCGGGTGAGCGTTATTGGAAAAAGATTTCCAACCTCGCTTATGTCATTTCGCAGATGTCAACCGAACGCCTCCCAATGGGCCCCGCTGTGATAGGCGTGTCGGAAATCGAGAACCGCTCCGTGCTCGCAGATCTTGTAAACGACCCGTCGATCCGTGACCGTGGCTATAAGATCGTGCACCATGATTCGCCCGACCCCCGAGGGGTGGATGTCGGGTTGCTTTACAACCCCAAGCAGTTTAAGTTCCGTAACGTCACCAATCACACTCTGAAGGTAGAGCGCAATCCCAATTTGCGAACCCGCGACCAGATGTGTGTCACCGGACTTCTCGGAGGCGAGCCGGTGGCTGTGATCGTCAACCACTGGCCCTCGCGTCTCGGCGGACAGGAGCAGAGCTCTTATCTGCGTGAGGCCGCGGCAGCTCTTTCCAAGCATATAGCCGACTCGGTGTGGAGTGTGAATCCTGCCACCGCTGTAATAATCATGGGCGACCTCAACGATGACCCTATGGACAAATCATGTGCCAAGGTGCTTGGTGCATCGCCCAAACCTGAAGGCGTAGGGCCTCACGGATTCTATAACCCATGGTGGCGCAAGCTCGAAAAAGAGGGGATAGGCACGTTGGCCTACAAAGGCTCGTGGAACCTGTTTGACCAGATAATCATTTCCGGAAATATGCTTGGCGGTGACGCAGCCTCAGGTCTTGAATATGCGGGATGCCGTGTGCTGAACTTCGATTTCCTTCGCGGTGACGAAGGTAACCGTCAGGGCTATCCTCTGCGCACTTATGCCGCCGGAGTGTGGCTTAACGGCTATTCCGACCATTATCCCACAATGATACTGCTCAAGCGTGAGATCAAGGAGGGCAAGCGATGAGGCGCGCTGCGTTTCATCTGCTTTGCGCATTCCTGACATTGCTTGCGTCCTCCTGCGGCGAGAATGACCGGTTTGTGATAAAAGCCGAAGTCGATGGGCTCGGATCGCAGATAGTCAGGATGACATATGTCGGGCCGGAGGGCATGGAAGCCTCCGAAGCTGAGGCCCGCGACGGTAAATTTGAGTTTGAGGGGCGAAGCGATATGCTCACTCCTGTAAATATCACAGCTTCCAATGGCCGGACTATCGCTGATCTTATAGCTGTTAACGGTGATGAGATACTTCTTTCAATGAAGATGGAAGACCCCGCCTCTGTAAAAATCGAGGGAAGCGAAATATCATCCGAGCTTGCTGTGTGGAAAGCTGAAAACGGCGGGCTTTCGGAAGCGTCGGCCATAAATGCCGCTGTTGCCCGTTATGTGAGGGCACATCCGGCTTCTGCCGTTTCCGCATGGCTGCTTGCCTCGCAATTCTATATTCCCGGTAATGAGGCAGAGGCTGCGGAACTGCAGGAACTGGTGTCACGCACCCCTGCAAATGTGCGGTTGCTCGACAGGTTTACTGCTGCCGTGGAGAGCGTGGGAGATCCCTCGCAACGCATGGGTGTGCCGCCAGTTACTCTTTACGGCACGGACTCGATGGTGCACTTTCGCGCTGTAACACGTCCTGTACATATTTTTGCGTTTACCGGCGGCAAGAGCGATATGTCGCGTGACTCTGTCACTGCTGCCTTGCGTTCGCTCGGCAAACAGTGGGGCACTAAGCGCTTCCGGGCCATAGAACTCTCCATGGTGCCAGATTCGGTTACCTGGCGCAGTATGACACAGGCCGACAGTGCCGCCAACTGGGTTCGGTGCTGGGTGCCGGGAAGCACTGCCGCTACCGCGCTTAGGCGACTTAAGGTGCCTCGCACGCCGTTCTTTGTAGTGGTAGACTCCACCTCCGTGCAGCGTTATCGCGGATCATCAGCTGTTGCCGCCGCAGATACCGTAAAAGCTATTCTGAAAAAATAATCTCCATTGCTCCGGCAATCCCCGCTTACCATGCTTATAAAAACATTCGGCGCAGCCATGCAGGGCATTGATGCCATTCCGGTGACCATCGAGGTCAATGTGACCCGGGGCTTCTCTTTCAATCTCGTAGGGTTGCCCGACGCCGCTGTCAAGGAGAGTTACCAGCGCATCATGTCGGCTGTTACACAGAGCGGCCGCGAATATCCCCGGCGGCATGTACTTGTGAACATGAGTCCGGCCGACATACGTAAGGAGGGAGCTGCCTATGACCTTCCTATCGCTGTAGGTGTGCTGGTAGCATCGGAAAGTGTTCCGTGTCCCGATATTGACCGGTATATGATAATGGGAGAACTGTCGCTCGACGGCGGGGTACTTCCTATACGCGGAGCTCTCCCTATGGCCATAAAAGCACGCGAGATGGGTTTCAAGGCTCTCATAGTGCCCTCGGCCAATGCCACGGAGGCAGCTGTGGTAAACAATCTCGATGTCTATGGTGTGGAAAGCCTTAACGATGTGCTGGAGCTTATCTCCGGTGTAAGGACTATGGAGCCGGTAAGGGTCAATACCCGAGAGGAATTTGCCCGGGCCGAAACATCATTTGATATGGATTTTGCCGATGTCAAAGGGCAGGAGGCTGTGAAGCGGGCCATAGAGGTGGCATGTGCGGGAGGCCACAACATACTCCTTGTAGGGCCTCCGGGTGCGGGAAAGTCCATGATGGCCAAACGTATTCCCTCCATTCTCCCGCCCCTTACTCTTGCCGAGGCGTTGGAGACCACCAAGATCCATTCCGTGGCCGGCACGCTGAAGCGTGGTTCGCGGCTTATGACCGTGAGGCCGTTCCGATCGCCGCATCACACTGTATCGCCCGTGGCGCTGTGTGGGGGAGGTGCCAACCCGCGCCCCGGTGAAATATCTCTGGCCCATAACGGAGTGTTGTTTCTTGACGAATTTCCGGAGTTTTCAAGGCAGGTGCTTGAAGTCATGCGGCAGCCTATGGAGGACAGGCATATAACCGTATCGCGTGCTAAATACACGGTGGATTACCCGGCCGGATTCATGCTTGTGGCATCGATGAATCCATGTCCCTGCGGCTATTATAATCATCCGTCGAAAGAATGTACGTGTCCTCCCGGGTCAGTGCGCAAGTATCTGAACCGGATTTCCGGACCTATGCTTGACCGCATAGACCTTCAGATGGAGATTCTGCCCGTTCCGTTTGCCGAATTATCGACAATGTCGCCGGGCGAGCCGAGTTCGGTGATCAGGGCGCGTGTGATAGCTGCGCGGGCCCTTCAGGCCGAGAGGTTCCGAGATGAGCCGGAGGTGCATTGCAACGCTCAGATGACCTCAAGGCTTCTTTCGCGGCATTGCCGGCTTGATGCGGATGTTTCGGAGGTGTTGCGCAGTGCCATGGAGCGGTTCGACATGAGTGCCCGGGCCTATGACCGTATACTGAAAGTGGCGCGGACCATTGCCGACCTTGACGGAGCACCTTCCATCCGTCCACATCACATGCGCGAAGCCGTAGGCTACCGCAATCTCGACCGCTCCTCCTGGGGCAGGACTTTTTGAGATAATCAGATCAAAGCATACAATGGATTCGAATATAACAATATACAATTCTCCGGATGGTCAGATTCAGCTTGATGTCAAGCTGGATAATGACACGGTTTGGCTGTCCCGTCAACAAATTGCTCAATTGTATGGGCGTGATTATAAAACTATTGCCAAACATATTAACAGTGCTCTAAAAGAAGAACTTAAAGGAGAGCCGGTAGTCGCAAAATTTGCGACACCCAAAGATTATGGTCGTGTTGCAGGTCACACTCAGATGCAAGAGGTTGAATACTTCAATCTTGATATGATAATATCTGTTGGATATCGGGTAAAGAGTAAAAATGGTGTGGCTTTCCGCAAATGGGCTAACCGTGTGTTGAAAGAATATCTGATAAAAGGGTATGCCATAAACCAGAACATAAAGCTTGAGCGGTATCAGGAGCTGAAGGATGTTGTGAAACTTATGTCGAGGGCAATCTCTATGCAGGAAAAAGTTTCGATGAATGAATACGATGGTCTAATCAAAGTCATAGGTGATTATGTCTATGCCCTCGACATACTTGACCGCTATGATTACCAAACGCTCTCTGTTGAAAAAACCACTACAAAAGAGCATTTTCATGCCACTTACGAAAATGCGATGGAAGCCATTAATGCCTTGCGCAACAAGTTCGGTGGTTCTGCTCTCTTTGCCAACGAAAAGGATAATTCTTTCAAAAGCTCCATCGGTCAGATTTATCAGACTTTTGGCGGTGAGGACCTTTATCCGTCAGTTGAAGAAAAAGCGGCTATTCTTCTTTATCTTGTGGTTAAAAACCATTCTTTCAGCGATGGCAACAAACGCATTGCTGCAATGCTTTTCCTTTGGTTCCTCAGCAATAACGGCATTCTTTATGCTTCTGACGGCCATAAGCGTATTGCCGATAACACTCTTGTAGCCTTGACTCTGCTCATTGCCGAATCCAGGCCCGAAGAAAAAGACATAATGACACGTCTCGTTGTCAATCTTATAAACCAGGATAATCAGTAATACATAAACTGTTTAGACCGGTATTTCCATGAAGGCTGCGATGGCTTGTTCAAGCGACTGACCGGTGGTGAGTCCCATTTTTGAGCGCAGGCGCCAGCGACCCTGTTTTACTGACTCGGGGCGTATGGCGAGTATACGGGCTATGTGTTTGCTGTCAAGCCCCACGGCAATGAATGATGCGAGTTTGATATCCGAATCGGTAAACGACGGATAATGTTCTTTTAGCCGTTTGCTGAACGAGGGATTTATTGATGAGAAAGTTTCGATAAACGAAGCTCTTTCGTGACTTGCCACAGCATTGGCTTTCAATGAACTCTCAATGCGGTTGCCTGCTGCACGTGAAATCTCGTCATTGGCTGTGAGTGAGGCCACTTCGTTGCCCACGGAGTCTAAAATGGTGTCCTTCTCCTGCATGGCAATCTGCATGGCGAGGATGCGACGTTGCATTTTCTCCATTTCAAGTTCTGAACGGATTCGTTGAAGCCGCTGGCGTTGCATTCTGCGGTAGATTATGCCTAATATGAGAAGTAACGCGACGAATATGGTGAAAACCACGCATGCCACAACTATTGTGTGGTGGCGGCGGTCAAGTTCGGCCGCTAACCGTTTGGAGGCTATATCACGTGTTGTGGTTGTCAATATAAGTTCTTCGGCCTGCCGGTCCTTTTCTATCTCAATGCCGAGATCGGCGCTTTGCCGCAGATACAGATATGCGCTGTCCGTCATTCCGGATTGGGCCAGGGCATCACTGTGTGTTTTCATGGCCAATGCCCGGTAATCCGGAAGTTTGGCGAACGGGGTGTGGTCAATGGCTATACGGCTGTATAAGAGCGCTGAGTCCGGTTCTCCCCGTTTCATTGCCTCATCGGCGAGAAATGTGGCCAGCTGGCATTTCAGGGACATTGCGTTACGGTCAGTGCGCTGGCGGATGCGGTTCCATGCTTCGTGCAGAACTGCTGTATCGCCCGACCATAGATATAGATTTGTCAGGGCTATGTCGCAGGATCCCGGGCTGTGGCTGAAAGCGCTGTCGGCAATAAGGGTGCGGAGTGTTGACACGGCATAGTCCTGTTGTCCCGACTTATAACGGCAGGTGGCTATATTGAGCATATTGTTTCGGGCATACTCCGGAAATCCGGCTTTGCGGAACAGTATGTTCGCTTTCTCCAAGGCCTTTAGGGCTCCCTCGTAGTCGCCGCAGTCTTTCAGCAGAAGGCCGAGATCTCCGTATTGCGTTGCGGTCATGAACGGATCGTCCATTGATTCGTAGAAGTCTATCTCGCTTGTGATGCGGTTGTATGCTTCTATCCCCCTCTTAGGCGCCGATGCGTTTACGAGCCAAAAATCAATGCGGTGTATGTCGTAGGGATGTGCTGCTGAATCTATCATTTCGCGGGCGGCACGCAGGTGGACTTCCGCCTGCTCGTGGTTGCCCGGCATGCGTTCGGCGCATCCACGGAAAAAACGGGTTCTTGATTCTTTGAGTTTGTCAGAGGGGGTAGCCTTGACTATATTTTCCAACCGTTCGGCAAGCATGGCTACAGAGTCGCAACTTCCGTGTTTGAATATCAGCCGGTCTATCTTCAAAGTCACCGAGTCGAATTCGCCGCCTGCTTTCTGCCAACGGAATGGTTCCAGTTGTGTTGGTTTGGGTGAACAGGCATATGCAATCGTCGATATTATTATGCCGGTTATCCAAATGATGTTGATTTTCTGCTGAGCTATTTTCATGTAAAGGCGAAATTAGCTAAAAAAGCCCGGATTTGTACTCCGGTCTACCTAAATAGACCGGTAATAGACTGCAATTGGCGGTATATAGGTGCTATAATTGCGCAAGTGCGGGTCTGGCTATCGGTTTCTTTCGGACTATAAAGGGTATATGGATCGGTAATAACGCATAGGGATGGACTGGAAATGTAAGGATGATGTTTACATTTGCGCGAAAATTTACTGAGGGTTATAAATGTAAAACAAGGATTGGAACATGAAAAGTCTATTGGTTTTATTCTTGCTTGGTGCTGCGGTGTTTCCCGCATCGGCCATGCGTTATACTTACGGAAGTCTCAACTCGTCGAAAAAGACATGCTGCCTTACAGGCTGGTCGGGCAACCAGCCTTCGTCGGGAAAGCTGACACTTCCGGGCACCTATAAGCATACCGACGGCATTACCTATACCGTGACGTCGATAGCTCCGCATGCACTTGACAACCTTGATGCAGTGACGGAAATAACTATTCCGGCTTCCATAACATTGATCGGAGAGTCGGATGACTATATTGCCGGGGCTAAGAATTTCGACGGCTGTGAAATGCTTGAGAAGTTTATAGTAGAATCTGGTAACAGGAGTCTGGCCGCAACCGGTGCCGGATTGTTGGTGAAAAGGGATCTTTCGGTACTCTACCGGGTTCCGCAGGCTCTGATGGACGATGAGCTTGCTGTTCATAGCAAAGTTAGGTATATAGCTGCCGGATGTTTCAATGGCAATACAACTATCGGGACTTTAGAGCTCCCCGAGTCGGTATATTATATATCGCCTGAAGCCGGTTTTCATGAGATGAGCGCTTTGGCTAAGATTACAGTTGCATCAACCAACAAGAATTATAAAGTGGATGGAGGCGCATTGATATTCACGGGCCGCAGTGATTGGGAACTTGTGGCTTATCCTCGGGCCCGGACGATACAGAATGTGACTATAGCTGCACAAGTGGGTAAAATTGCAGAATATGCGTTTGCCAACAGCCGGCGGCTGAAAAATCTCACATTGCCCGCCTCGGTAAATACTGTTGAGAAATGTGCTTTTCTCAATTCGTCAGTGACATCAGTCAATCTCCCGTCCTCACTCAGGCGCATAGAAGCCATGGCGTTCGCCGGTTCGGGACTGACTTCGGCCATCATACCCCCGAGTTATGAATACAGCTATTCCGATAAAGGTATATTCGCCGGTTGCCGCAATCTGACATCAATAAACGTTAAAGTAAAGAAGGCTGTAATTCCTGATAATTTCGCCCTTGATTGCACATCGTTGGAAACAGTTACGTTCGCTTCCGTTCCGGCGGAGATAGGCACCGCTGCGTTCAAGGGGTGCAAGACATTGAAAAAATTCCCCTTTTCGGCCTCTACCGATCTTTCAGCTGACAGTATATTCTATGGCTGCGGTTTTGAAAAAGTGGTTTTCGATTCAGGTGAGGCACTTGACTCTTATCTTGGTCAGGATATGTTTTCCGGATGTGTTAACCTCAAGAAAATAGATCTGTCAGCTATCAATACAGATAAGGAAGGCCTCTCCATAAACCATAGTTTTGTCACAAGATGCCACAACCTGACTGACATATTTTTCCCCTCAAGAATCTGGTTCGGCACTTTGGCGGATGGATTCATGCATCCTAATATCGGACCGGGAGTGCCTTTGACGAAGCTGGTGATAGGCACATTCACTATAACCGATGACTGTGTGGTGAATTATTATCAGGGAATCAATACACCTGATGTATATGTGCGGACTACCGATTCAGGGAAGTTGCCCGAGGATGACATGTGTCCTCTCAATTCTATATTCACCGTCTCTAACGGTGCGACGGTCAAACCTACATTCTACTGCGAGGCGTTTGCTCCGATGCAGAATTATATAGTTCCCGGTGCCGTTTATTACGTTCCCGGAAAGTGTGGTGAAAATTATTTCCAGGCCATGTCGGAAGGATGTGAAGTGGAAGTTATGTATAATTTAGGCGTGCACAATGCCGATGGAAAAATGCGGCTTTCCGTTCGTCCCGAAGAATATTTGGCATTTACACTTACTGATGTGCAGTTCAATGAGGGTACAGGAATGACACCTGCATCCAACGGAATTATAGAGCCGCCTATGCCTTATGATGAAGTGGAGACGATCCGCGTAAACTATGTTGTTGACGGTGTGGCCATGACCACACTTTATCCCCGTTCGTGGTTCGACAGATGGTCAGGAATTGACATCGTGGAAAGGACAGATGGAATTTCAGTGGATATTGACGGCCGGGCCATGACCGTATCAGGCGCCGGTGATATGCCGGAGTGGATTGTGATATCGGCCAATGGTTCTGTCGTTGTGTCAGGCAGAGGGTCCTATGCAGATCTGTCGGGATTGGTTGCGGGAATATATGTGGTGTCAGTGAAAGGTTCGGTCGGCTCCGTGATGCGTAAAATCGCGTTGAGGTGAACTGCTGCGGGAGGCGGATTTTTCCAAGCGGCGGAAAATTCGTAACTTTGCACCATGATACGTAACTTGCTTTTTGATCTGGGAGGCGTTATCATGGATATAGAGCGCTCCCGTTGTGTAGATGCGTTTGTTGAGCTTGGCATTGAGGATGCCGGCGAAATGCTTGGTGACTATGTGCAGTCGGGGCCGTTCAGGCTTATTGAATCAGGCGAGATTGATGCGGCGGGGTTCCGTGATGAAATCCGTCGTATTGCCGGGCGCGATATACCCGATGCAAAAATTGATGAGGCGTTTGAAGCGTTCCTTGTGGAGATACCGGAACACAGATTGCGTCATCTGAAGCGGCTGCGCAAACATTATTGGACGTACCTTCTGTCAAATACCAATCCTATAATGTGGAATTCAAAGATCCGTAATGAGTTCTCCAAACTCGGCCACAGCTTAGGATATTATTTCGACGGAGCTTTGACTTCATTCGAGGCTAAAGTGATGAAACCGGATGAACGCATATTCCGCTATGCAATAGAGCGATTTGATATAAAACCGGCTGAAACGCTATTCCTCGATGATTCGCAGGACAACATCGACGCTGCCGCATCGCTCGGCTTCCAGACCCTCCTTGTGCCACACGGCAAAGAGTTTGTGGCCTTTCTTCCCCGCTGACCTATCCCAAGTTATAAGTCTCCTACTAAATATTTAAGGACCACTATTTGTGGGATGGGGATAATTTCGGCGATAGGGGGTGGATAGTAGGCGGTTTGGATATGTGGTGGCTTACTGTCAGCTTTTTTCGCTACCTTTGTCGTCTCGGATAAATTACGATGCGACGTTTATTGTGGTTATGTATCTTTGTTACTGCGGTTTTGGCTGCAGCAGCCGGCGATTCCATTGCCGCCGATACTCTGCAACCGCATCCAAAGCCAAATCTGATTCAGCGTATCAAAAAATATTTTGATAATGCCAATAAACCGCGCGAGTATAAAAAATTTGATATCTCTGTTATAGGCGGCCCGTATTATTCATCCGAAAACAGTCTCGGAGCAGCTGTGGTGGCTTCGGGATTTTACCGCAGTGGAGAGATAGACACACTGCTTCCTCCGTCGAATATGTCTATATTCGGTGATCTTTCTATAATAGGATATGTATCAGCCGGTATAGAGGGTACCCATATATTTCCTCATGACAGGATGAGGCTTAATTACGGATTCACCTTCGAATATATGCCTACATATTACTGGGGAATAGGTTATGAGGCCGCACGCAACCGTGATAACCGCACTTCGTATAATAAAATAAGTTATCTGGCCACGCTTGACTTCCTTGTGCGTATAGGCCGTAATGTCTATCTTGGTCCAGGGATAGAGGTGTCATTTACCGAGGCTCTGAATCCCGACAATAAAGAGCGTTGGGAGGGGGCTCATCTAAGCGATTCGTCCAATGGTATCGGGTTGACATTCGCATTTGACACGCGCGACAACTTCACGGCGCCGAAGCGTGGAGTCAATCTGCGGCTTGAGCAGCGTTTCTTTCCCGCATGGCTTTGGAACCGGGAGCGTTTCGGATATATCTCGGCATGGGCTTCGGCTTATCAGAAGGCATGGCGCGGAGCTGTGATAGCAGAATATATGCATGTTCGTGGAGCCTATGGCAATGTGCCGTGGTGCATGCTTTCGACATTCGGAGGCTCACGCGACATGCGCGGATATTATTTGGGACAATACCGCGACAAATGTGCCCTTGATTTTGCCGTGGAGCTGCGGCAACATATATGGCGGCGCAACGGGCTGGCGCTTTGGGTGGGCGGAGGCTGTGTGGCTCCGCGTCTTTCGGAGTTCTCACTTTCATCTTTTCTGCCCAATGCGGGTATCGGCTACCGCTGGGAGTTCAAACGCAACTCGAATGTGCGTGTCGACTTCGGCATAGGTAAATCCACTAATGCATTTCTTTTTAGCATAAATGAAGCATTCTGACAAATTACTACATATCGTTTCCCGTTTGTTTTCACCGGCTGCTGCCGGTGTGTGGATGTGGCTCATGGTGGCCGCATTGGCTGTGCCCAATGTATGGCTGTCGGTTACCGAACCGTTGTCGGCAGCCGGCAAAGCGGCAAATGTGCTGTTGCCGGTAGGCATATATATTCTGTTGGCTTTCAGCTCGTCAAAGGCCGGACGGACTATGTTGTGGTGTTTCCCGCTTATGTTTTTTGCCGCGTTCCAGATGGTGCTGCTGTATCTTTTCGGCCGCTCAGTCATAGCCGTGGATATGTTTCTTAACCTTGTCACCACTAATCCTTCCGAAGCAGGAGAGCTGCTTGGAGGCATAGCGCTGATAGTCATGATAGTGGTAGTAGTGTTTGTGCCTTTAATTTCCGTGGGTGTAGTCGAAGCGGTAAGGCATACACGCCTTGACCAGCATACATTACGCAACGGACGTAGGGCCGGCGTCATTATATCCGTCGTTGGCATAGGGTGCCTTATATGGGCTTACGGTTCGGGTAATGGTTACAGTGTCACACGGGATTTATATCCGGTGAATGTGTTCAACAATATACGTCTTGCCGTTGAGCGGACCATCAAGACTTCACGTTATGCCGAAACATCGGCTTCCTACCGATTCGATGCACATTCACAGCGTCCCGATTCGGTGCCTGAACTGTGCGTGGTGGTGATAGGGGAGACTTCCCGTGCCGCCGACTGGCAGCTTATGGGGCTGACAGAACTGCCCACTACACCGCGGCTTATGCGTGAGGATGGAATTGCTGTATTCCCGAATGCTCTGAGCGAGAGCAACACCACCCATAAGAGTGTGCCCATGCTGCTTTCAGAGGTAACGGCCGCTGATTATGACAAAGATATATACCGAGTGAAAAGCTTTATAACGGCTTTCAAAGAGGCCGGTTTCCATACTTCTTTCATTTCAAACCAACAGCGCAACCGTTCGTTTATCGACTTTTTCGGAAATGAGGCGGATGTAGCTGAATTTGTAAGGGATAAGGTGCCGGATGGGGCGGAGGTGTCGGATCTTGACTTGTTGCCGGTAGTGGATTCGATAATAGCATCGGGTCGTGGCAAACAGCTCATAGTGCTGCACACCTATGGAAGCCATTACAATTATTCCGACCGTTATCCCCGGAGTATGGCCCGCTTTATGCCCGATGATTCGTCCGATCCCACCCCGGCAGGACGCCCGGGGCTACTGAATGCCTACCGCAATTCCATTCTTGTCACCGACAGCCTGCTTTGTGGCGTGATAGAACGCTTGAGGGCCACGGGAGCCTATGCTTCGGTAATCTACACCAGCGACCACGGCGAGGATATCTATGACGACAGCCGTGAGCTGTTTCTTCACGCATCGCCTGTGCCGTCAATGATGCAGATCCATGTGCCACTGTTTCTGTGGGTGTCGCCCCGGCTTGACGCTGCGGAACCTCAATTGCTTGAGGGTGCAAGGAAAAACGGTCATGTGGCCGTGTCGCCGTCGGAACATTTCTTTCACACAGTGCTGCGGCTCGGGGGACTGGCCACCCCACGATATGATGGTGGACTCGATCTTACCTCACCGGATATGAGACCCGCACCGAGGCTGTATCTCGATGACCATAACCGGGCTGTACCCCTTGAATCATTCGATCTCTGAGTTTCTGAATTTCTCTCCAACCCTTATCTCCCCGCACCATGGAAAAACTCATGCAATATATATGGCAACACCGCCTGTGGCGTCCTGCCTCGCTCACGGCTGTTGACGGACGCAAGGTGAAGCTTATCGACCCCGGTACCCTTAACACCGGTTCCGGACCCGATTTCTTCAATGCCAAGGTTATGATTGACGGACACCTATGGGCTGGAAATGTGGAGATACATGTGCGGGCGAGCGACTGGAAACGCCATGGCCATCATCTGGACCGGGCCTATGACAATGTGGTGCTTCATGTGGTGGAGTATGACGACATGGCCGTGCATCGCTCCGACGGAGAGGTCATACCGCAGGTTATAATGCCCGCGGCCGCTGACTTCTCGGTGCATTATTCGCGGCTTGTGGCCCGGGCCGACAGTTCGCTGCCCTGCCGGGAGGAGATCGCATCATTGCCTCAGCTCTACGTTAGTGACTGGATAGCGGCTCTTGCACATGAACGCCTGTATGCCAAAGTGGAGCGTATTGAAGGGCTTCTGTCGCGTTTCAGCGGCGATTGGCGAGAGGTATGCTATGTGTCTCTGGCCCGTGCCTTGGGGTTCGGTCTCAACAGTGAGCCGTTCGAACGCCTTGCTCTCGCCACCCCTCTGCGGGTGCTCATGAAGCATTCCGATTCGCCGCTTGCCTTGGAGGCCATGCTTTTCGGACAGAGCGGGCTGCTTGGTGATGTGCCGCAGGGGCGCCGTGACCGCTATGTGGAATCGCTGTTGCGCGAATATGGCTTCATGCAGTCGAAATTCGGGCTTAAACCCATAGGATCGGAATGCTGGCGCACGGGGCGTATGCGTCCACATAACCTCCCCCACCGGCGTATAGCTCTTCTGGCTGCGTTTGTGGCGGAGATCCACGGACTGTTTGCCGGACTCACTTCTGCGTCAGGGATAGATGAAGTGCGGTCAGTGCTTAACACCTCCTTGTCAGGCTACTGGACCTCCCATTTTACGCTCGGCGGGCAGGAGGCAACGACGACCTCAGCGCTGAGCCGGGCATCGCTTGATGTGATGGTGATCAATGTGGCTGTGCCGCTTGTATATGCCTACGGCCTTTACAAAGGCGATGATTCAGCCTGTACACGAGCTGTCGATATGCTTTGTGGCTTAGGGGCCGAAAGCAATTCGGTGGTGGCGATGTTCCGTGATGCGGGAGTCAGGTGTTGCGATGCGTTCACCTCCCAGGCCCTGATTCAGTTGCGCCGGGCATATTGCGAGCCGCGTAAATGTCTCTACTGCCGGATCGGCCACAGAATGCTTTCGCGCCATGCCGTCAGGACTAATCAGTAATTATTCGTAACTTTGTAGCGCGGTATCGGCGCATAAACAGTAGCATTATGATAACAACATCTGAATCAGGCGATATAACGCTTATAACCATAGCCGACGGAACGGGATGTTCCGTGACACTTTCCTCGCTCGGAGCCGGCATAACATCACTCTGTGTGCCTGACAGAAACGGTCAGGTTGACGATGTGGTGCTGGGGTATGCCGATATAAACGATTACCGGGGCGACGGGCCTTGCGCGGGCAAAATTCCCGGACGTTACGCCAACCGTATCGCTGCCGGACATTTCACTCTTGACGGTGAGGAGTACACTCTCGCCGTGAATTGCGGCCCTAATGCCTTGCACGGAGGTCCCACAGGCTTCCATAACCGCAACTGGAGGGTGGAGGAAGCAGCGGGCGATTCAGTGCTGTTCGCCTATCGCTCGACTGACGGAGAGGAGGGCTATCCCGGCACTCTGGATGTGACTGCACGGTATACATTGCTTGCCGGCGGAGAGTTGCGTCTTGAGCTTCGGGCCGTGACGGACCGCAAGACCGTAATAAACCTTACGAACCACACATATTTCAATCTCGACGGCCACGATGCGGGCAAGGTGTTTGATCATATTCTGAGGTTGAACGCAATGCGTTATCTGCCTACTGATCCGTCGCTTGTGCCTACCGGAGCGTTGGATCCGGTTATGGATACCCCTATGGATTTCTTCTCTGTGCCAAAACCTCTCGGGCGCGACATATCCGCCGACTTCCCGGCTTTGCGTTATGCCAAAGGTTATGACTGCTGTTATGCCGTGGAGGGATATGTTTCAGGGCAGATCAGGGAGGCGGCCGTGCTTGAGAGCAGGAATTCAGGACGTCGGCTCACCGTTATGTCGGACTTTCCCGGCGTTCAGCTCTATACCGGCAATTGGCTCACCGGCTCGCCCTTGGGTAAAGGTGGTGCCGTTTATGAGGATTACAGCGGTGTGGCAATAGAATGCCAGGGATTTCCCGACGCTCCCAACAAACCGGATTTTCCGAGTGCTGTCCTTAGTCCCGGAGAGGAATATCATCGTACTATAATATTCAAGTTTTCAACCATATAATATATATGAAACAGATTTCCAAACCAACACTTCTTATTCTTGCAGCCGGAATGGGCAGCCGCTATGGCGGCCTGAAACAGCTTGACGGTCTCGGCCCCAACGGGGAAACCATTATGGACTATTCGGTGTATGACGCAGTGCGTGCCGGATTCGGAAAGATTGTTTTCGTAATACGCAAGGATTTCGAGCAGGATTTCCGCGACAAGATACTCTCCAAATACGAAGGACATGTGCCTGTGGAGGTTGTTTTCCAGGGACTTGACAAGCTTCCCGAAGGCTATGTGTGTCCTGAAGGCCGTACCAAGCCTTGGGGAACCAATCATGCTGTAATGATGGGGGCTGATGTGATAGACGAACCGTTTGCCGTTATCAATGCCGATGATTTCTATGGTCGTGATGCATTTGAGGTCATGGCTCATGATCTGATGCGTGAGCGCACAGCGCCCGGAGACTATTCAATGGTAGGTTTCCGTGTGGGAAACACCATGACCGAGAACGGTTCGGTGTCGCGCGGAGTGTGCAGCACTGATGATAACGGACTGCTCACATCGGTTGTGGAGCGCACAGCTATCAGCTATGATGACGACCGCCGCGTTACATTCACCGATGAGAACGGAGAGTTGCAGGTTCTTGATCCTTCCACCCCTGTGTCGATGAACTTCTGGGGCTTCACACCTGATTATTTTGAGTTTTCGAAGCGCGAATTTGTCAGCTTCCTTGACAAGAATGCCAGTGCGCCGAAATCCGAGTTCTATATTCCCACATGTGTCGACACCCTGATAAATTCGGGTGAGGCCTCGGTTAAAGTGCTTGATACCGATTCGCAGTGGTTCGGGGTGACTTATGCCGCCGACCGTGACGGTGTGGTTGCCAAACTCGCATCGCTTCATGATTCGGGCCACTATCCCGCCAAATTGTTCTGATCAGTCAGATATAAACTTTAAAGTCAGGGATGGGGCAATGCCCGGTTCCTGATTTTTATTTTTAATCAGATTTTATTGAGCATCGCCTCTATTATGGAACGGTCGGGATAGAGGCGGGGCACTTTGCGCTGGCCGCCGAGCTTTCCGGTGGAGGCCAGCCATTTGTCGAACAGTCCGCATGGAGCTACCGTGACAGTGAGCGGCGCCAGAAATATGTTGCCTGACCGTTTGGCCTGATAGTCGCTGTTGACACGGCACAGATTTTCATCGAGCAGAGCTGCAAACCGGTCTATGTCGGCCGGCTTGCGGTCAAATTCGATGAGCCACTGATGGTGACCTTTGGTGCGCTCGGTTGTGTATACCGGCGCTGCGGTGAAATTGGCCACGGCAGCCCCTGTGGCTTCGCAGGTCATGGTCATTGCCCGTTCGGCATTCGACACCATGAGTTCTTCGCCGAAGGCATTGATATAATGCTTGGTGCGTCCGGCCACCGTGATTCGTAGCGGGTTGACGGATTCGATTCTCACGGTGTCACCGGTGGGATAACGCCAAAGGCCGTTGGGAGCGGTTATCACCATGGCATAGGTTTGTCCGCATTCCACATTCCAGGCATATCTTACGTCAGGGAAACTTTGCCCGTCAGCTCCCACCGGAATGAATTCATAGAATATGCCGGCATCAAGCATGAGCAACATTCCCGCTGCCGGATCAGCAGTGTCGGCCACGGCAAAGAATCCTTCGCTTGCGTTGTAAGTCTCGAGGTAGTGCATCCGCGACTGATCCGTTATCGCCGCATACTGGTCGCGGTAAGGGGCAAATGATATGCCTCCGTGGAAAAACACTTCAAGATGGGGCCATACCTCATGGATGGATGTGGCTCCGGCACGTTCGATTACACGGCGCAGAACGGTCAGAAACCAAGAAGGCACCCCGGATATGTTTGTGACATCGGCTTTCAAGGACTCCTCTACAAGCCGCTCCACTTTTATGGACCAGTCGGCCATAAGGGCTGTTGTGCGGCACGGGATACGCACTCTCTCGGCCAAAGGATTGATGCATTCGATCAGATGTGCCGACAAGTCACCTACCTTTACTCCGGAGGGGAGTGACGCTATCTCGTTGGCAAAACTTCCGCCGAGTATGAACGCCTTTCCCGAAAGGATGCGTGAGGACGGATTAAGGGCGAGATAATGTGCCACTGAATCGATACCTCCGCGGTAATGGTTGATACGCAGCGAGTCGTCCGTTACGGGGATATATTTGCTTTTGCCGTCGGATGTGCCTGAGGATTGGGCGAACCGTCGTGTGATACCGGGCCACAGCACATCCCTCTCACCCGCAATCATGCGCATAACGTCGGCACGCAGTTCATTATATGGCCTTACAGGCACGAGTTGTGAATATTCCTCCGGGGTTCTTATGCCGGCAAAACTCCACTTGTGGCCCGTCTCGGTAGATATGCCTGCACGCAACAGCCGGGCAAGTTCGCGGCATTGGGTGTGCCGCGCATCCTCGTGTGCATGCAGTGCCGACAAATGGCGGCGCAGAAACCAGGTTCGGAAAAGCGGGGTGAAGTTCAACATAAAGGCAAAATTACAAAAAATTTCGCAGGTGTGGCCGAAAACAGCTAACTTTGCAATAAACACATCGTCAGTAAAATCCCACATCATGAAAAAGTCATTCCTTATTTCTGTAATTCTGTTTCTTACGTCAGCCGTTATCGCTTTTGCGGGAGACGCTGCGCCACGTTATATATTCATGTTTATCGGCGACGGAATGGGCAACGGCCATGTCATGTCGGCCAATGCCTACGAGCGGATGGTCCGTGGCAATGCCGACGGGCTGCTAATGACCACATTTCCGGTGTTTTCCCAGGCTGTCACCTATTCCGCCTCATCACCGGTGACTGATTCAGCTGCCGCAGGTACGGCCATAGCCACATCCGTAAAGACTCTTAACGGCATGGTGGGCATGGATCCTGATTCTGTGCCGGTACGGTCGATAGCCAGGAAGCTGGCCGACAAGGGTTTTGGTGTGGGGATAGTGACCTCCGTGGCGGCCGACGACGCCACTCCTGCGGCGTTCTATGCTTCGGCCCCTTACCGCAAGGAGTCATATACGATCGATTCGCAATGGCCTGCGTCAGGGTTCGATTTCCTTGCCGGTGCAGGACTTTACGGGCTCGCGGATAAGGAGGGCAAGCCTACTGATATAGTAAGGAAGTTTGCCGATGCGGGTTACCCCATAGTGCATTCCATCGACTCCATCCCTACCCGCAAAAGGTCGAAAGCTGTGTTGCTGAGCCCCGCCACAGAGCGTCCGTGGAACATCGGTTATACCATAGACTCGCTGCCCGGAGCGCTGACGCTTCCTGATATGACCCGTGCGGGCCTCGACCTGCTGCGCCGCAACGGCCACGAACGGTTTTTCATGATGGTGGAAGGCGGCAACATAGACCATGCCGCCCATGCCAACGACGGGGGCGCGGTTATAAAGGAAATTCTGAAGTTCGATGACGCTGTCCGAGTGGCTTATGATTTCTACACCGAGCATCCCGAAGAGACTCTTATCGTTATTACGGCTGATCATGATACCGGCGGCATGAGTCTCGGTAACGCCACCCTGCATTATGATGCAAAGCCCTGGATGGTAGACTGCCAGCGTATATCGAAAGAGCGGTTTTCCGACGAATGCAAGGCTCTGCTTGCTTCGCGGCGTGCTATAAGCTGGGAGGAAATGCAAGGCTATCTTACCGATAAATTAGGCCTTTTCGGCCCTGTGGAAGTGACTCCCGAGCAGGAAGCTAAATTGCGGGAGGTGTTCGATATTGTCTTTGTGCAGGGGCGCGGTGAGGACATAGAGTCGCTTTACAACAAATTCAATCCTTTTGCCGCCGAAGCATTCAAGGTGTTCAACGATAATGCGGGCTTCGGCTTCACCACCGGATATCATACGGGCAATATGGTGCCGCTGATAGCCATAGGCGCCGGGGCTGAGAAGTTTGGCACACTCACTGACAATACAGAAATATCAAAAAATATTCTTGAGTTAGTGCGTTGATAATCAGTTGGATTAAAGAATAGGTTGGAAAAATTTACCGCGGCTTCGAACTTTTCAGGGCCGCGGACGTTTTATCTGTACATAGCAAAATTACTTTTTCCATTGCAAGAAATGTGATAATGATTGGTTTATTATCAGCCAGGGAGATGTTGGGAAACATCTCCCTGGCTGATTTTCGGACGGTTTCGGAAAAATCACTACATTTGCAGCATGAATTTCAGGCTCGTTTTGATGGCGGTTGTTTCGGTTTTCGGGGTGTTGGGGCTCCGGGGCCAGATCGTGTCGATCCCTGCCGATTCAACCGGGGTTATCCGCACCGACAGCATACGCCGCAGCTATGATCTCGGACCGTCGTTCGGGCTTTACAAGGACAATTATTTTATTTTCGGCTGTCCGGTGGGATATGCGGCCACACGGCACAATTCGGATGTGAAGTTCCAGATATCCATTTCGCAGCGTCTTACACGTGCCACATTGCCGTGGAAAACTTATCTGTATCTGTTCTACACCCAGAAATGTTTCTGGAATGTGCTTGAGCGCTCAATGCCTATGACCGACCTGAATTTCAATCCCGGCATAGGCCTTACGAAACCGTTTTTTGTGCGCGACAAGTATATAGGAAAGATGTCACTTATCCTTGAGCATGAAAGCAACGGACGTGACGGCCTTCAGTCGCGTTCGTGGAACAAGGTGTCGCTTGCGGCCTCCGTGGTGGTTGACCCGACATTGAGTGTGCACGGCAAAGTGTGGATCCCGATTATAGATGGTCAGAACAACCGCGATATTCTCGATTATTGCGGCATATATCAGATCGGCACCTCGTTCTCGACGCTTGACCGCAGGTTCGGGGCCTCGGTGGTGCTTGTGAAGCGCCGGGGCTGGAACCTCAGCTACAACACCATAATAGAACTGAATTATGCCCTTTTCAAAGGGGAGACCACATATCTGTTTCTGCAATATTACAATGGCTACGGCGAAGGCCTTCTTGCCTATAAACAGTTTCACTCCATGCTTCGCGCCGGCATAGTGTTCAAGCCGAGGCTGTTCAGCGAATACTGACGCTCCGCGCCATGTTCCAAAACCATTTACCGTCATGTTGTTATCGCCTAAAGTGCTTACTGTGGCACTGCTTGTAATCTCCAATGTGTTCATGACCTTTGCGTGGTACGGCCATCTGAAACTTCAGTCGGCCGGAGTGTCGCGCGACTGGCCGCTTTTCGGCGTCATTCTTTTTTCATGGCTTATCGCTTTGGCCGAGTATTCGTTTATGGTGCCGGCCAACCGCATCGGCTTCGAGGGCAACGGAGGTCCATTCTCGCTTATTCAGCTAAAAGTGATACAGGAGGCGCTTACGCTCGTGGTATTCACCATCGTGGCCACGTTGCTGTTCAAGGGCCAAAGCTTTCAGTGGAATCATTTTGTGGCATTTCTGCTGCTCGTGGCAGCTGTTTATTTCGCGTTCCTGCCATCTTCAAAATAATAATGAGGCATAATATATGAAAAGACGCATTCCAAAGCGGAATGCGTCTTTTTTATTGGCAGGAGGAATTCTCTCAGCGGGTGAGTTTGATAGCGCGGATTGTGGATCCGGTGCGGGCGCTCAGTATATATACGCCTGCGGGGAGTGCGGTGAGGTCGACATTTGTTTCTGATCCGAGAGCCATAACTACCCTTCCGGAAATGTCGGTCAGCGTCACATCGCATGCGCCGTCGGGTAGGGTGACATGTGTGCCGTTTACAATTATATCCTGATTGTGGTCGGGCATATCCGTAAGGCTTGACGGGTCGGATTCCACTTTCACATCGCTTATGGTGAGGTAGGCGTTGGTTATAGTGGGCCTGTGGGCATGGACTGCTGCGAAAGCGAGGCGGTATTTGCCCGGTTCGGATATGTTGAAGCGGTAGGCGGGGGCGGCACGTATATAGTCTATGTCGATGTTGCGGCGTTCCTGCTGCACGAGGTTTGCTCCCTCGGAGTCGAAATCGCCGTCGGCCACAACTCCCACTTCGTAGAATATGGAGCTTTCAAGCTGATCGTCGCCATTGTAGATGAAGCCCATATGCTGATAGTTGAGCATGTAGTCGCCGGCTTCGAAATGTAGCAGAGGAGTCAGTATATAGTCATTGTCGTATACTAAGATATTTTCGTCGGATGAGGATTCTCCGTTGCCGGAAGTGCCCGAAGTTTCGGGTGCCGGAGCCTGATGGAGCACGAGGCGATGGTAGCCGTAACGTTTGTTCCATTCCCAGGTGTAGCCGTCGGTGTTGGCATCGATTATCTCCCACATTTCACGTTCGGGTGCACGTTCGAAATTGGCCGTATAAGGCAGGTCGAGGGCATTGTCGCCTACCCAGAGGTCAACGAACTCAACCGGCTCGCCGTCCGTCAGGCCTGTGTGGCCTATGGCCGTGAGGGTGTATGTATAGAAGCCGTTGCGGTCCACTTCGTCGGTCCATGAGGTTTCCGAACCCGGAACATTGGCCACCGTCACGCCGTCGCGCGTTATCTTCACTGTGAAGTCGTCGGCCGAAAGCGGATCTCTGCTTGAAGTCACCGAAGGAGCGGTCCACGAGAATGTCATTTCAAGCGTGTTGGTCTCCCCGGGCGTGGTTGTCACATCGGTTATCTGTGCGGGCACCACAGGTATTTCCTCAAACGAGCAGTTGTAGACATAGTAATAATAGTAAGGCGAATGGCTGGGGGGATTGATGTTGGTGCCTGTCATGTGCATGCCCATGTAATAATCGCCCGGTTCGCTCACGGTGAAGTCAACTGTAGTGAGGGGATAAGTGGCCATGACATTGGACTGGTAGGGGGGTACCACGCCCTCCTTTACAACTGTGGTCAGTCCGTCGATAGCGGCTGACTGGCCGAGGCGGAATTCGACTTCCGGGCCTTCTGACTGTGTGTTTGTGGCGAGTTTCACGGTCATACGGTAGGTTCCGGCATGGTCAACGTGGAACGGCGGAGCCACAAAGTAATGGTCTTGCTGACCTTCGCGCATGCAGATATAGGCGTATTTGGCAAAATCGCTCCATTTCCATTCGTCCACGCCGTAGCCGTCGGGCGACTGAGCTACCGAGGCATGGGGTCCTTTGAAGCTTACCCACATGTCCATCGAGCTTTCTTTGTTGAAATCGAAAGAACATGGCAAAGCGGCTGCAGGAGGAACGCCGATATAGGGGGTGGTGACGCTTGTCCGGGCGCTTTCCACGCCTGCGGCCACGACGGTCACATCGTAAGTATGCACTCCGGGCTGGAGTCCTGTGTCGGCTGTGTCCTCATAATCGGCAGCGTCGCCGTCAAGCACCGCCAAGGGTGTTTCCGCTCCGTCGCGGTATATTTTCACCGCCGTTATGTCCTCGTCGGCCGAAAGCGGGGTGCCGAGCACATCGGTGGTGGGAAGCACCCATGAAAGTGTTACGCTGAGGGCCTTGTCGGCGCCTCGTTCGGCTTTCAGGTCGGTTACGGGGGCAGGTGCGAACACCCGTTCCACTATCATGAAATCCCTAACATAAAGTTTGTATTGATCCACGGGTGAGCAGGCATAGAGTCCGAAATAATAGGTACCGGTGGCCGGTACTGTCACTTTGCCACCCAATGTTATAGGTGTGGTCGAAGATCCTTCGAAATAAGTTATGGGAGTTGTGGCGAGCAGGGCGTCGGGGGTGTGGGAGGCGGCTACGAAAGCTTTGATGGCTTCGGTGAATCCGCCTGTGCGCATGAGGAATGTCATATTGTACTCCTTGCCGGCTTCCAAAGTTATCCCCGGGGATATTAGCCAGTCGTCGGCCTGGTTTGCAGCCCAGGAGTAGATGGCGTAAGCTTTGTTGCCCTCTGAGCCCGGTTCCCAGGTGCGGCTGTCGGCGTTGGCGTCGATCACTGTCCACTCGCTGTCAAGCTCACTTCCGGTAATGGCAATACTGCTTGTATAAGGCACGGTTTTAGGTTCCGCGCCCCATATAAATGCAGGTATGGCTGCGGACAATAGTAGTGTAGAAAGTTTTTTCATAAAAAAGTGTTTAGGGTAGGATAATGGATTCAGCGGATAATATATCCGCTTGCAAAAGTACAATTCAATTTAGCTTTTTGCAAACTTTTTCTCCATTTTCTGTTTTGGTGTGCTTTTGCGCTGCTGATAGCTACCGGTTGGCGAGCTTTTTGATAGCTGCGGCCAATGCGAACACAGTTACCTGAGCCACTACAATCAGGGCCGAGCAAGGCACATCCACTGCCGTTGCGGCTATAAGTCCGGCCAAGGAGGTTACAGTGGCCACGCCTATGGCGAGATATGTCACTGTGCGGTAGCGGTGGCTGAACAGCTCGCTTATCATAGGGGGCAATGCGAGCATCGACATGAGCAGCATCACCCCTACCAACCGTATGGTAAGCACTATGCCCACGGCCACAAACACTGTCATTGCGAGATTGACGGCTTTTATGTCCAAACCCCTGACCCGGGCGAAATCGGGATCAAAGGCGGCCATCACTATTCTTTTGAATCCGATGATGAAAAACAGCAGCAGAGCGCAGCAGAATATGGCTGTCACAGCCAGATCGCTGCGTGATATGGTCAATATGTTGCCGAACAGGAAGGCATTCAGTTCCGGAACATAGCCGGGGGTGAGGAACACCATTATGACACCTACCGCCATGCCGAGAGCCCATACGGCAGCTATTGCGGAGTCGCTGCGCATCCTTGCTTTCAACGACATCCACTCCACCCCCATTGACGCTCCTATACCGAACACCATAGCGGGCCACAGAGGGTTCCAGCCGAGAAAATAGCCCAGCCCAAGACCTCCGAAACAGGCGTGTGTGATGCCTCCGGCAAGCGATACCATGCGCCGGGTCACTATGTAGGTGCCCACTATGCCGGATATAATGCTTATGAGCAAAACCCCGGCAAGGGCATTGCGGAAAAATTCATATCCTATCAGTTCTGTGAGCTGTGGCATACTGAATCAAATGGCGGCACCATTGCGCGGGCCATTTCGGCATCGCGGTTTATGGCGGCTTTAAGGGCGTCGACTGAGGGGAACCGTTCCTCGCGTCGCAGGTGTCCGATAAATTCGAGAGTGAGTGTTGAGGAATACAAGTCGCCCGAAAATCCGAGCAGATGGGCTTCGACTGTCATGCGCGGACGCCGGGAGCGGTCCACGGTGGGCCGGTAGCCGATATTCACCACGGCGCGGAATTTCAGTCCATTGGAAAGTATAGCGTCGGCGGCATACACTCCGGCGGCAGGAAGCAGCCGCCGTGGATCCACGGCAAGATTGGCTGTGGGAAATCCAATAGTGCGTCCGAGGCGCCGTCCGCCTACCACACGGCCTTTGACGCAATACAGCCGTCCGAGCCGGCATGCGGCCTCAGCCACATCACCAGCCGAAATCAGGCGTCGGATAAGCGAAGAGCTCACCTTGCCGGAATTGCCCTCATATTCGGGCATCTGCAGAATCTTCATGCCTTCGGGGGCTACTGCCCGGTAGGCGTCCACACCTTTCAGGCGGTCGCTTCCGAAGCTGTTGTTGAAGCCGAGCATCACGGCATGGATGTTGTATCTGTCCCTGAGCATACGGAGGAACTCTGCTGCTGTCATTGCTCTCAGGGAGTTGTCGAAATCCAGCACTATCACATCCTTGGCTCCCGCATCACGCAGCATGGCTATGCGGTCAGGCAGCGATGACAGGTTTTTAGGCGCTCTTTCCGGTGCCACCACACTGAGCGGATGTGTGCTGAAAGTCACGGCCACAGGTTCCAGATTCATCCGGTGGCCTGCGTCGGCTAAGGACGACAACACAAAACGGTGGCCGGGGTGTACCCCGTCCCATGTCCCTATTGCGGCTATACGGCCTGTCGCGGCATTATCCATCTCCCTGCAAAGATACGAATAAGTGAGAGCAAAACCAAGCTTGCTTGAGTTTTGCCGAGCGAGAGTATCTAAGGCCTCAGTCAAAGATACGAATAAGTGAGAGCAAAACCAAGCTTGCTTGGGTTTTGCCGAGCGAGAGTATCTAAGGCCTCAAGCCGTAAGCTTATGTCAGGGCAGTTCCATTTCGTATTTGGCGAGGAGGCGCAGGGGGTGGTAGGATTCTTTGGCGCGCCGCAGCCCCGGATCGCCGGCGTCATCCTCGCGGTTGATGTATATTATTCCATGCTGCCGGACCATGCCCCGGGCAAACAATGTGTTGATGGCTTCGCCTGAGCCGTTTATGTCGTGACGCATTTTCTCCACATGGACGAAGAGGGTGTCACCTCTTGTCTCGCCTATGGTGAATGCTACAATGCCATGGTTTGGCGTGACGAGCATGGCGCCCTCCATCATTGGGAAACGGCTGTAGTTCTCAAGCATTCCGGCTGCTTCGAGCCGCTCTGTCTCGGCCATAAGTCCTTTCTCGGCGTCAAGACTGAGACCTCTCATGAACGTGAGGGCTTCGGATGCGTTGTTGTGTGTAAGCGGCACCAGCTCCCAGCCGGGATTGGCCGCCATGAAGGCGTTGACGTGATTGCGCTTCTTGGCCATCTTCTTGCCGCTCAGTGTGGCCAAGGCGGAAGCGTCATACAGGTAATCGGCCCAGTCGGGCAATGTGGCTGTGATCCTCACTCCGAGGGCTTGCAGAGGTGCCACCATGATTTCCGGCACAGCCGAAAAACGCAACGGGATGTTTTCCGCCCGGCAGTAGCAGCGGAGCATGTCCACTGACTGCGCTAAAGTAAGTTCGCCACCCACGGGTACTGAGAAGGCCCTTTGCGATGGATCCTCCTCGCTTACTCCTTCTATGAATAATGTGCCGTCCACAACAGCACGCCGGTAGCTGAAATAGCGCAGCCACAGATATATACCGCCTACAGTGAAGTCGCAGGTAGGAACGGTGCATTTTTCAAGCAGCGAATAGATATACTGTGCCTCGTCGAGAGAGAAAGGCTTGAATTCGAGGATGCGCCTGGCGGTGGTGCGTTGTAGGGCGGAGGAGAGTATGAGGGGGTATGCTGTCATAGTCGGAACGTTAGGTATCTATAAAAACACCGGCGGCAGCCGTATGGTTTCGGCGCTCACCGGTGTAATTTATGTGCAATGACACCGCGTTTAAGCGTCGGTGCCTGCAAATTTCATGAGATAGGCTTTTATGAAGCCGTCTATGTCGCCGTCCATCACGCCATTCACATCCGATGTCTGATGGCCTGTGCGGTGATCCTTGACGCGGCGGTCGTCGAACACGTACGAGCGTATCTGTGATCCCCATTCTATTTTCATTTTTCCGGCTTCGATCTTTGCTTGTTCGGCCATGCGGAATTTCAGTTCCTTGTCGTAGAGGATGGATTTGAGTTGACGCATGGCGTTTTCCTTGTTCTTGGGCTGGTCACGTGTCTCGGTGTTCTCGATAAGGATTTCTTCCTGCTCGCCGGTGTGCGGGTCGGTGAACTGATAGCGGAGGCGCACTCCAGATTCGACTTTATTCACATTCTGACCACCGGCACCGCCGCTTCGGAATGTGTCCCACGACAGTAGGGCCGGATCAACCTTTACCTCAATGGTATCGTCCACAAGCGGGGTCACGAATACAGAGGCGAATGAGGTCATGCGCTTGCCCTGAGCGTTATAGGGTGATACGCGCACAAGGCGGTGCACTCCGTTTTCACTTTTAAGATAACCGTAGGCAAAATCACCCTCCACGTTTATGGTGCAGGATTTTATGCCGGCCTCGTCGCCTTCAAGCAGGTTGGCTATCGAGGTCTTGTAGCCATTTTTCTCGCACCAGCGCAGATACATGCGCATGAGCATCTGTGCCCAGTCCTGACTTTCGGTGCCTCCGGCCCCTGAGTTGATTTTGAGCACCACTCCGAGTTTGTCCTCCTCGCGGCGCAGCATGTTTTTCAGCTCAAGATTTTCGATGAGGCTTATGGCGCGTGCATACATGGCATCCACTTCGCTCTCTTCCACGAGTCCCTCTTTTATGAAATCCCATCCGAGCTGAAGCTCGTCCACGGCAGCCTCGACCTCGGCATATCCGTCGATCCAGGCTTGGATATCCTTTATTTTTTTCATCTGCAACTGTGCCTCTTTGGGGTGTTCCCAGAAGTCGGGCACATGTGTGCGCAGTTCCTCTTCCTCCACTTCGATCTTTTTGGCGTCGATGTCAAGGTATTTTTTCAGTGCGGCGCGCCGCTCGGCAGTTTCTTTCAGTTGTTCCTGTGTTATCATAATTGCGGTGGCTGTGAGGGCCTGTTTTATTTTTCCGCAAAGTTACTAATTCTGCTTTGAACAAGTACAAACCGGCGTGAATCTTTCCTGGTGAAATTTTACGGAAAGTTACGAAAATTTCCGAAAGGCTTGCGGTTGTTGTAATGTCTCTCCGGGTGTCAAGATTATTTGATATAAGTCAAAATATTGGATAGTGGCAGATGAAATTTTGCAAACCTCGGAAAACTTTGCTAAATTGCGCCCGAAGTATATGCAAAGAAGTAAATCCAGATATACTCCCTGAACTAATTTTTATCCACTTTTTATCAAAATTCTATGTTAAAAGTTTTTACCTCCCTCTTGGCTGGAGCTACCGTATTGGCCGCATCCGGGGCTGTAAGTCCCCCATTTGATGTCAACTTTGCAGAAGGCTCCACAATCGAAGGCTTTACTGTGGTAGACGCCAATAACGACAATGTTACCTGGGAACAGGGCGAAACCGGACTGGTGACCATCCGCTACAACATGATCAAGCCTAATAACGACTGGTTCATAACCCCGGCTCTGGAACTAAAGGCCGGAATGGTTTACGACATGATGTATGTGGCCCATTCAGCCGGTACGAAGTATACCGAGACACTTGAGATCAAATACGGCACTTCACCCACGGCTGAGGGTATGGCCGAGACTTTGCTCCCGCCCACGGAGGTGAATATGAAGAGGCTTGAACGCACGCTGCATTTCTCTCCGGCGGCTGACGGGGTGTATTATATCGGTTTTCACGCCATGTCGCCGCGCGACCAGCTCGGCGAGGTGATTGAGGAGATACATATTTCGGCAGGACTGGAAGGCCGTGTGCCCGAAGGTGTGTCGGAACTTACAGTGACGCCCGATGCCACCGGCTTGAAAAAAGCCGATATCAGCTTCACTACTCCCACGTTGACTTTCAACGGCACTCAGCTTGGTGAACTTACATCTGTACGGGTGCTCCGTGACGGCACTGAGGTGAAACGCTTTGACAATCCTGCAACCGGCGTGACGCTTTCATTTACCGATACACCTGAGGTGTGCGGCGAATATGTCTATAGTGTGGTTACGGCCAACTCGTTCGGCGACGGACCTGAAATCAAGGCAAAATATGTGTTTGTGGGGCATGACCGCCCCGAAGCTCCTGCCGATGCCTCATGTGCCGAGACTGCCAATCAGGGCGAAGTGACGGTGACATGGACTCCGGTGACAAAGGATGTCAACGGTCGTCCGCTCACAGAGGCCGACGTGACATATAAACTCATGCAGTCGGTCACTGCACAGGGTAAGTTTACCCAGGCAACGGTAGTGGCCGAGAACCTTACCGGCACATCATTCACTACTATGGTAGTAAATCCCGGCGATCCGCAGGCGCATGTAAAGTATACGGTCTATGCTGTTACCGAAGGTGGCGAGGGCAAGGGGTTCACCACTTTGTCGGCGGCATGCGGCGAGCCTTATATAGCCCCGTTCAAGGAGTCGGTGGCCGAAGGGTTGCCTGCTTATAACTGGGGCTCCGATGCATGGGTGGGTTCCTATACGTTCTATCCTATGTTTGACTCCACCTACGATGATATCAAGAGCTGCGATGACGACGGCGGTTACTTCATGATGCACGGTGACGACTATTGGGATACTTCATTCCTTACATCCGGCAAGATCGACCTTTCGAATCTCGATAAGCCTAAATTGAGTTTCTATGGCCTTGTGGTGCCTAAGAATTCAAACTATGTGACCGTCAGCATAAATTCGGGCGAAGGCTTTGTCGTGGCCGATGAGTTTGTGATGACATGCGAAGGTGAGGAAGGCAAGGACGGCGGATGGCAGCGTTTCGAGGTGGATCTCGCTCCTTATAAAGGCAAGACTGTGCAGGTGCGCTTCAAAGGTGTGCTTATAGTGATGTCATACATAGCCCTTGACTGCATCGAGGTCTACAACCAGAGCGAGAATGACATGGCCGTGGCTTCTGTTGCCGCTCCTGCAGCCATAAAGTCGGGTGAGACAGGCCGTGTTGACGTTACGGTGGAAAACCGCGGACTTAATGCCGCTTCGGCTTACACCATCAATCTTTACCGTGATGGAGCGCTTGTGGAATCTGTGGCTGCGGGGCTTCCGGAACTTGCTCCGAAGGCCGTTTTCACCCGGAGCTTCGATATTACTGTGTCACCTGTAGAAACCGAGCCTATGACAATAAAAGCCGAGGTGACTTTGGCCGGCGATGAGAATCCGGCTGACAACACGAAGGAGGTACAGATAGCTGTGACCTCACCTTCGACTCCCGCACCGCGCGACCTTGACGGCACTGTGACCGACGGCGGTGACATAGTGCTCACATGGACTGAGCCTGATCGCTCAGGTGAGCCGGAGACTACCGTAGAGAGCTTTGAAAGCTATGACAACTTCCTGATCGACAATATCGGTCAATGGTCGGTAATCGATGCTGACGGCGCGAAAAGCTGCGGATGGGGCGATTACACTTCGCATATACCGCATCTCTACTCCGAACCGTTCGCCTATATGGTCATGGACCAGACCGTGTTTGATCCGGAAAGCTCGCTCTATGACAAATTCATAGCGCACACAGGTGACAAATACCTTGTGTCGGCTAATAATTTCGACCGTGAAATCGACAAGGACGACTGGCTTATATCGCCGCTGCTCAACGGCTCGGCACAGAAAGTCACGTTCTATGCCCGCGGTCAGTTCTCATACCGTACCGAAACGTCCGAGTGTTATGAGCAATTCGAGTTCCTGACCTCGTCGGCCGGAAAGACCGCTGACGAATTTGAGATGATCGGTTTCCACGATCTCGTGCCCAAGGAATGGACTAAATATGAGTTTGATTTGCCCGAAGGCACAAATTATTTCGCTATACGTGCCACGAGCCATGACGCTTTCTGGCTTATGCTTGATGACATAACTTTCATATCGCTCGACGGAGACCCCTCGAAGCTTGAGCTTATAGGTTACAATGTCTATGACAAGGGTGTGAAACTCAACTCCGAACCTGTCACAGCCACAACATGGACGCTCCCCGCTGCATCGGCCGACGGTGCCCATAGGTTCCATGTGTCGGCGCTCTACCGTCAGTGTGAATCGGGCGGTTCCAACCCTTATACGGTAAATGTCTCGGGACTTGGTGCTGTTGACGCTCCGCTTGCTGTTGTGAAGACTGACGGCCATGATATCCTCGTGCTCGGTGCGCAGGGACAGGATCTCAGGATATGTAATCTTGCCGGAGTGACCGTACATGACGGAAAATCCACCGGTGCCGACCGCATACGTGTGGCTCCGGGAATGTATATCGTGAGTATGCCGGGACGCAACGTCAAAGTAATGGTCAAATAACAATCTTTTTGCGGCATATCAGCCTTTTACGGGGCGCGGAGCATAATATCGGCTTTGCGCCCCGTGTTGCTGTATCTAATTGGTTTACAGGCTGATGTTGTGAATCTGATATGGTCGTGGCTTAAATTTAAAAGCATTAATAGCTGAATATCAAAGAAAAGTGCTATATTTGCAAGCTGAAAAAACCGCGAAATTTTAATTAATTCTTTAATACATCTTTTTATCACATGCAAAGAAAAGGAACCCTGGGAAGCGTTGTCGCCGGAATCATTGCGATCTTTCTGGTGCTCGTGTGCCTCTTCTACCTTTCATTCTCGCTCGTGACCAATCACTACGAGAACAAGGCTGAGGCATATGCACTTGCGGCAAGCAATGGTGACGCAAAGTCCGACACTTTCCGTGAATCTCGCAAGCATTTCATGGACTCCATAGCCAAAGAGCCGGTGTTCATGGGCTACACATTCAATGAAGTACAGAAACTCGGTGTAGGTCTCGGCCTCGACCTCAAGGGAGGTATGAACGTGACCCTGCAGGTGTCGGTACCCGACATTCTCCGCTCCATGGCCAACGCCGAAGGCAACCCCTATTTCGAGCGTGCCATTGCGGCCGCCGATTCTGTGGTGGCCAAAACAAAGAGCACCGACTATGTGTCGATATTCTGCCGTGAATACCGCACACTTGATCCCCAGGGCGATCTTTCCATAGTGTTCAAGGATCAGGTGAAGCGCGGCGACACTCCCGAGGCTGCCGAGGCCGCCCTCAAGCAGGAAGTGAAGGACCGCGTAAGTTCGTCGACCAACGTGCTCCGCTCACGTATCGACCAGTTCGGCGTCGTGGCTCCCAATATCCAGGAGCTTGAAAAGGACGGCCAGATACTCCTTGAGCTTCCTGGCGTCAAGGAGCATGACCGTGTGCGCGAGCTGCTCAAATCATCGGCCAACCTTGAATTCTACGAAACAGCTGAATTTTCTGAAATCCAGGGCTCGCTTGTAGAGCTTGACAACGCGCTCCGCGCTGACACCACAGGCACTTCCACACAGGGCCTGTTCGGCCTGTTCATGCAGGTGGGTAATCCCTATAACGCCATCGGTGTGGGTTCGGCCACAGCTGCCAACCGTGCGGCTATTGACTCTCTGTTGGCTTCGCCTGCCGCCCGCCGTATTATCCCCGGCAATATCAAGCTCGCATGGGAGTTCAAGCCTAACACCATCGAGACTACTGACTCGGCTACCGGCCGCAAGAGCCGCATCGACCTCTATCAGCTTGTAGCCCTTAAGACAGCCAACGGCAAGCCCGCTCTCGCCGGCGATGTGATCACATCGGCCAACAGCGACTATGAGCAGATGCGCGGAAACTTCGTGAACATGCGCATGAAGCCCGATGCAGCCCGCCAGTGGGCCAATATAACCGGCACCAACAAGGGCCGTCAGGTGGCTATCGTGCTCGACGATCAGGTTTATTCGGCTCCCCGTGTCAACGACGTGATTGAGGGCGGAAGCTCCGAGATCACCGGCGATTTCACTACCGACGAAGCCAAGGACCTTGCCAACGTGCTCAAGAGCGGTAAGATGGCAGCCAAGGTGAACATCATTTCCGACACCGTGATAGGCCCGTCGCTCGGCCAGGAGGCCATCGAGGCCGGTATGTGGTCGTTTGTGATAGCCCTCGTGCTGCTTATGATCTTCATGATGATGTTCTACGGGGTTATTCCCGGCCTCATCGCCAACCTCGGCCTTGTGTTCAACATCTTCTTCACATTCGGCATACTCGCCTCCTTCCAGGCTGTGCTTACGCTTCCCGGTATCGCCGGTATCGTGCTCGCCCTCGGTATGGCAGTTGACGCCAATGTGCTTATTTTCGAACGTGCCAAAGAGGAGCTCCGTGCCGGCAAGAATGTGCGCAACGCCATTTCCGACGGTTATGCCAACGCTTTCTCGGCTATCTTCGACTCCAACCTCACATCTGTGATCACCGGCGTGATCCTCCTGTTCTTTGGCACAGGCCCCATCAAGGGCTTCGCCACCACGCTTATAATCGGTATCATCTGCTCGTTCTTCACCGCGGTTTACCTCACACGCCTCGTGTTTATCCTCGGCGCCAAGGCCAAACCTTTCGAGCGTCTTACATTCGACACCGCCCTTTCGCGCAAGATGTTTGCCAACACCAAGTTCAACTTCCTCGGCACCCGCAAGCTTGCTTTCGGAATTGTGATAGCTTTCACATGCGCCGTGGTCATCTCGCTCTTCGTGCGTGGCCTCAACCAGGGCATCGACTTCTCGGGCGGACGCAACTATGTGGTGCAGTTTGACCATGAGGTGAAGACCGACGATATCCGCCAGAAACTTACTCCGCTATTCGCCGGGGCACAGGTGAGCGTAATAACCATCGACGACAACACCAAGGTGCGTATATCCACCAACTATAAGATAGACTCCGACGCAGAGAACATCGACGAGGAGATCACCGAGATCCTTTACAAGGGACTTCAGGACGAGATCGGAGGAATGTCGATGGCCGACTTCTCCACCACCAACGAGAACGTGGGTATAATGTCATCGCAGAAAGTAGGTCCTACCGTGGCCAACGACATGCGCACCGATGCTATCATAGCTGTGGTGCTCGCCCTCATCGCCATGTTCCTCTACATCCTTGTGAGGTTCCATAATGTGGCATTCTCGCTCGGCGCGCTTGCCGCTGTGGCCTTCACGGCATTCTCCATCATCGGCTTCTACTCCTTCTTCTGGGGTGTGTTCCCGTTTGCCATGGAGATCGACCAGTCGTTCATAGCCGCCATACTTACTGTGATCGGTTACCAGATCAACGACACCGTGGTGGTGTTCGACCGTGTGCGTGAAAATGTGGGTCTCTATCCCAAGCAGAACTTCTTCGACACCATCAACCGTTCTATCAACTCCACCCTTGGCCGTACGGTGATGACCTCTGCGTCGACACTGCTCGTGCTGCTGTGTATCTTCATCCTCGGCGGTGACTCGATCCGTTCGTTCACCTTCGCCATGATATTTGGTGTTGTGATAGGCACCCTCGCCACAATGTTCGTGGCCTGCCCCGTGGCTTACCTCACTGACCGCCGCCGCGCCAAGTGATCCATAATGAAATTTCACTTTAAGCTATAACCTCTGATGACGCTGCGCCCCTGATCCGGCGCAGCGTCTTTTTTGTGTGTTTAGACGCCTCGTATAGGCTTTGCATGTGGCGGGTGAACCATTTCCCTCATTCGGTCGTTTAATCATCAAGAGAAGGCATTTTGCTGACTTCAACAAAAAGTCGTGACATTAGAAATGATAACCTCCTCCGCACCGGCCCTGCGGCCGGTGCTCTTTTTATATTCCAAAGCAATTTTTAGAACAGAGCGTAAAAATATGTGAAAACATTTGCATGGATAAAAAATAACCCCTACCTTTGCATCGCTTTAACCGCAAAGCGCATGACTCCGTAGCTCAGTTGGTAGAGCAACTGACTCTTAATCAGTGGGTCGAGAGTTCGAGCCTCTCCGGGGTCACAAAGCAAAATGGCAAAACGCCGCAAAGCACTGAAATCACTTGATTTTCAGTGCTTTTTTAATTTGCCAAAATTTCAGAACGGCGCAGAATACAGAGGTGGTGAGTGAGTCATTAGTGAGTACTCACGTTTGTGAGTAATTCGACTCACGGTTGGCGGAAATCATCAGTGAGTCGGCTGATACAGCGAAAGTTAAACAGCCATCACGCCTCACACAGTGGGGTTTTGAGCATGGGAGAGAACCTTTGACCCAGTTGGGGTCGCAATTTTCGGAGTTTCTAAACACTATTTAACTCTTGAAATATTCTTTAACTATAAATCCCGCTTAAAACTATTCCATGATACCGATTTCTGCGCTTTGCGCCATTTTACACCGTGAGCCGTACTCACGGTTTGCCGGCTAAACAGGCGTGAGTCGCCGCAATGACTATTCCAGCGAGATCAGATGTTTTTCTTCGTTTTGATATGTCGGGGAAAATGATTATATTTATGTAACCATTAAACCCACAGAGAAATGGCATCCGATTCTTATTTCACCCTGACTTTCTACGCCAGAAAGCCAAAGACCGACAAGAGCGAATATCCGCTCTACGCCCGCATTTCGGTCGGCGGGCAGATGACCGAGTTTACAATCGGTCGCTCAGTGAATCCGAAGCACTGGAACCAGAAGCGTAACGTGAGCGACGGCACATCGCGCCGCGACAAGGAACTAAACAAATTTCTTGAAATGGTGCGGGCCCGCTTCTGCGAGATCCACAACATGCTCATCCGTGAGAACAAGTTGGTAAATCCCGCTGTCCTCAAAGCCCATTATCTCGGAACTATGGAAAAGCCGAAGATGATGTGCGAGGTATTCCGTGAGGCCAACGAGAAACGCAAGGAAGAACTCGACCGGGGCGACATAGTGAAACCCACCTATCAGCGTTGGACACGCTGCGCCGATTATCTGGAAGATTTCTTCCAGCTCCACTACAATGCCCCTGACCTTCCTATAAAGGAGGTTACATCCGGTATGCTTGATGACTTTGAGCATTTTCTCCGAATGAAAAAGGGATGCGCCAACAATGCCGCCGTGCGCTATCTGCGTTGCGTGAAAAATGTGTTGCAGTATGCGCTGGCGCACAAGTGGATTACACACGACCCGTTCATCGGGAAAAAGTATCAGCGCACATACAGCGAGCGTCAGTTTCTGACGGAGGCGGAACTCAAAGTCATAATGGAACTTGACTTGAAAGAACTGCCGCGTCTGGAGATAGTACGCGACACATTCGTGTTCTGCTGCTTCACCGGTCTCGCTTTCTGCGATATGAAAGCCCTCACGCCCTATGACATTCAGAATGATGACAAGGGCAACACATGGATACGCAAAGCCCGTGCAAAGACGGGCGAGATGTGTATAATCCCCATGCTGGAGGTTCCCCGTCAGCTCATTCTCAAATATGCAGACCATCCGGTTGTCAAGGCAAAGGAGGTGGTGATGCCCGTGATAACCAATCAGAAGATGAACGCATACCTCAAAGAGATTGCAGATCTCGCGAAAATCAAAAAGCATCTCACGACCCATGTCGCCCGACACACTTTCGCATCCATGTCGTTGTGCAACAATGTGTCAATAGAAGTAATCTCAAAGATGCTGGGCCATAGCGACATCAAGACCACGCAAATCTATGCCAAGATGCAGGATCAGGCTGTCTATGACGGTATGGCGACAATGCGTAGCAAGTTCAACAACATTCAAGTTGTATAAGAAACCCTCACAATGTAAAAAATGCGGTCATCGGTATCATCCGGTGGCCGCATTTCAATTTCAGTATTTGGGGCAATAGGTGCTTTTCAAAAAAGCCTCTACATCATCGTCGGCATAAAGTATCTTACCGTCAAGACGATAATATGCTATGAGTCTGTTGTCGCGGTATTCCTGCAAAGTGCGTCGTGAAATGTTGAGTATCTCCGAAAGCTGGGCATCGGTATAGAATCTTTTGCCTAAGAAAGAAGGAGTGACATCCTTGTTCAGACGCTCCATTATTTCAAGAATAGCCAGACTGTCGGCATAAAAGCCTTTAAGGTGTTCTGCGGAATAGATTTCTGCCATTGCCGGTATCTGCGTCTATCCGTTCAAGCAATCCAAAAGCGTCACTCGCGCTATAAAGGAAACCTTTGCCACATTTCACAAACCCGATACGTCCGCTTTTCTTCAATGAGCGTACTTTGGATTTCGAGATATGGAGCAATCCGCATAGCTGTTCCATTGTAAGCCAGTCGTCCGGTTCTTTGTTTCTTACGCGCTCATATAGAGAGCGCGATACTTTATGAAGATAGTTAATCCGACCGAACATGTCTTCAAGTACGGATTTTTCTATCTGGATAAATTCTGCCATAAAATTATAGTGGATTTGAGTGGTGGTTTGGGATAATAATTGTAAAAAGGCAGCGGGTATCCCTCCCGCTGCCTCACCACTAAATCCACAATCAAAAATAAAATTTATGACTGCGATTCAGTGGCAAAGTTAGCGATTTCTATCCGATTTTCGGCTATATTGGGCCGGTTATTTTTGATAGAAATGCGATTTACAGCGGATTGCAGCGTTTTAATCTCCGGCTTCGGGGTCGATTGTCTCTATCATGCACAGCAGGGAGCCGGAAAAGTCCTCGATTACCGAGCGTCCGGACTGGTCGCCTTGATAGAGGTCGTTGGCCTCGAACTGCCATGTGAGCAGCATCTCGGCGAACTCGCGGCCGGCAAACTCGTCATAGACATACTGGCCTTCGGGCGAGAGATAGACATCGTCGCCGTCGAGGGTGACGAGCCCCTTGCGTATGAGACTGTCCAGTGCGCTGCCGTAGTCGCCGGTTTCCAGTGTGTACGGCACGTTGGTGTGCATCATCTCATCAACATACTCCGCCTTTGAGGTCACGGCGCACATCACATCGGTGAAGGCGTTGGATTCGGCTACCGGGGCATCGCAGGGATATACCGCCGCGTCTGCGATTGTAACGCCTGTCTGGAACGTGCCCGTCTCGGTCACTGCATACGCCTCTCCGGTAAGCTCCCACTGGCGATAAAACACGGCTTCGCCTATCTTGAATTCGACGGTGGCGTACTTGCGGCTCGGCTGTTGTTCCACCACCGCCTTCATGCGGTTGAATATGAGCCAGTAGAGCTGTTTCTCCTTTTCGTGCAGGTCTTGGTCGATGGCGCGGAGAGTGATTATCGCGTGATGGTTGATGGTCGCATCGTTCTCGCCCCAGCGGTAGCCGGGAGTGTCGGGGAATACCGTCTGAATATGGCCACGGAGTTTTTCGGGAAGGTGTGAGCAACGTGTCAGGGGCGACGAGATAAGGCCCTTGTCATAGAGGCCCTGCGCCAGTCTGAGGGTCTGGGCCGGCATAAAGCCGAAATTGTTGAAGGCGTCCATCTGGAGCGTGAGCAGCGTATGGAAACGGAGATTGAAACGGTCGGTCTCGTCAATCGTCAGTGTCGCCGATACCGTCTCGCCGACAGGAATTTCACCGGCGACTGCGAGGGCGTCTTCCTCTGCCTCCCAGACGGCTTCGGATTCAAATTCCTCGCCTCCGTTGACATTGACCCGGATTGAATGTCCGTCCGGGATACCGTTGAATCTGTCGAAATGGCCGGTAAGGTCGCCCACATAGTCGAGGGCGATTGCCTCCTGACGGGTAAGGTCATATTCGGGCAGTCCGATATGGAGGAATGTCTGGTTGATGTTGTATGTGAACATCAGATCCATGCCTTTCGACACAAGGCCGGTCTGTGCGAGTCGGTGCAGGTGCCGTCCGGACTCGCGGAAACGGAAGGCTCCGCGTATTGCGCCGTAGCTGAGACGGGTGAGCCACATTCTGCTGCGGGGGCAACCGACACGGAAGTGGCGACAGATGTTGAAAAAGCGTGCCTGTGCGTCTGCTCCGCCGTCAGAGGCGAACACCACCTCCCCGGCTTCACGGAACAGGGGCTTGAGCTGTCGCTCCAGCTCTTTCATCGTCACCGACATACGGAACTTGTCGGGCATGAAGGGATATTCTCCCTCGGCCAGTTCGCACAGCGGAGTCTGGCGGATGAAACGTGGCGGGATGCTGGCTACGGTGACGGTGTCGGATGTGTAGATGCCGTTGCCGGCTTCGGTGTTTGCGCTCATTGCGAAAGCGACGGTCTTGGTGGCGAGAATGTTCTCGCAGATAATAAGAATCATAAATTTAATGTGGGTTTAGGGGTGATTTTATGAAAGTCACGGGGACGGTCGCCCATCCCCGTGACTTGGGGATAGTTGTGTTTGGGTTGACAAGGTTGGCCGCAGGGTGGGATACTTATAGCTTTGGTGTGGACATAGCGGTTGGAATCGCGGCTATGCGGCGGCAATCATGTCGGGTGAATCGCAGTATAAAACTGATTGTGGAATATGCGCGGTGAGTGGCGGTCAAGGCTTGGGGCCTTTGGGCTTACGCTGCTGCCTCTGCTGGTTTTCGTCCTTCGGGGCGGTCTGCCCGCGCTGGAGTGGCTCCTGCACGTTCTTGGTCGCCTCGTTGGTCGCTCCGTTATTGTTTACGGCATACTGGGTCTTGCTTTCCTCGGCGATGCCCACGACCTTGTCGCGGTCGGGATATACCCGCGTGGTCTCTGGCTGACGCTTTTCTGGATTGTACTGGAAATAGACGGTGCAGTCGTTGCCGAATTTGTCCTTGGTCTCGCCTACGAGGACTTTCTTGCCTGCGAGGTAATCAGCCTGCTGCTGTTCGTTAAGCGGCAGCTTGCACCAGTGTTCGAGGCGTTTGACGGAGCCGTCGGGATTATGCCATGAATCCCGGACTTGCTGTTGCTGGGAACTGTTCTGTTCCTGCTTCTGGCGGTAAACATCGGAATTGACGAAAACGATGTCGCGTTTAGCGGCGTTGTATTGCAGGTCGGCAGTGAATTTGGCACCGTTGGGCAGTTCCACGTGCTGCTCGCGTATCATGCCGCCGTTTTTGAGTATGCCGATGGCCTGCATATCGAGGCTGATGTTGGCGACTTTGGGCTTGATGTAGATTTTATCCACCGGCATGGCCTCTATTTCATTGGTGAGTCTGTCGATGCTCACGAGGCACTTCTTCATTTCCCCGTTCTTGGGGTCGGCGAGTTCAACGACTTTGCCGAGGTTGCCGGTCTTGCGGAGTTCCGCCTTGTCCTCCTTTGTGAAAATATAGCCCTTGAATTCCTGATCGAGCTGCGGCTCATTGCGGATGAAGTGAGGCACGAGTGAGTATGAGCCGTCGGGGTTGCTGCGGAACGATAGTTTCGCCTGAAGGGAGAAGGTCTCGTCGCCGAAACGGGGCGTTACCGTGAATAGCTGCGGCGACTTGTGGTTATATACCATCTGGTCGAGTGCCCCTGATTTTTCAAGGTCGTCGCGCTTTATGCCCCACTGCTGTTCTATTTTGGCCCAGTCGATGCTGTCGCGGTCGATGGGCGGCTGCTTGTTGCCGGCTGTTTCCGGCTGCTGTGTCTGAGCCGGGGCCTGTTCCTGCTTCTCTGCCTGTGCGGGAGCTTTCATCTCCACCTCGTAAGGCTTGAGCATTTCGGCATTGTCGCCGGGATTCCTGATTATGTCAGCCATTGCGGGGCCTACAAGCTCGTATTTGTCTTCCTGCAATCTGAAGAAGCTGAACAGCGTGGGGTTCCTGGCCTGCCGCATGAAATTCGACATGAACGCTTCGAGGGGGTTCTGCCCTTTGTTGAACTTTATCAGTTCGCTTAATGGCGTCGATTTGACATCAGCCATCTTGGGAGTGCCGTCGGGATTCTGCCCTACGACTGCTCCCACCTGCCCGCTTGTGTTGTCGCGGGCGATCAGCACTTCCTGCTGGTCGGGAGTTTGGTCCATAATGAATTATGATTTAGTGGTGGTGTGGTTGGCGTTTGCGCCGTTGGTTGATTTCTTCTTCACAGTCTTATAGTCTGGATGGGACGAACTGATGAAGGAGTTTTCGAGAAATCTGTCGAGGTCGCATTGAAGCACAAACTTGATATTGCCCTCTATGCTCTCGTAAACCTTGATTTTTCCTGCGTCGCGGTAGCGCCTTATTGTTTTCTCGCTGACATCAAGCCCGGTTACGATGTCTTCGAGAAGAATAATCGGCTCTCCGTGAAAGTATAATCGCGGTCGGTTTCCAGTAGGGTACTGGCCGGGGCTTCTGGCACGCTGCTCCACAAGTGAAACGTATGCGTTTGCCGCTGTCTTGAAGTCAGCCTCGTGTGTGTCGGTATGCTTCATAGGCTCACACGGTCGCTGATTCGGAATTGCGTCCTGTAGGCTTGCTGAACTCCATGACGGGAGCGAGTGCCTTGGCTACTTCCACAAGGAACATGGAAGCGAAGAACCATGCTTTTGCCTCTGCCGGCATACCTGCGCAGGTGTCGTGTTTGCCGAATATTTTACGGCCGGTGGCTGACTTGCGGCTGCGTGAGCGCTTTCTGATTTTGGACTTCCTGTCGAAGCCGGAGGTGTTTGGGGGAGTTGGGTTTTCCATAACGGTTATATGTGTTTTGAGTTAGACTTGTCGAGGATTGCGCCTCGTTTGCAATTATAACCGACTGGATTTTAGAAAGGGCGATTTAAGGAGTGTTAAAGTCGTAATACGTTGAAATAGTAGAGATTTCAGTGTTTGAATAATTGTGGTGTTAAATCTTGACTGTTGGCGAACAACCAACTGCGTTTTTCCAAAGGTAAAGGATTTGAGTGTTATTTATGGCTTAGATTCGGGCAAAAAATAGCGTGCATTTCACGCTAACTCTATTGTTGGCTCTGGACTGCCTTGAACGATTTAGACATGAATGCACGCTATGCGATAAGCATAGCATAAGCATCACGCCAAGCTCGTTCCTATAAATTGTCCAGATTTACAATAGAACTTATGCGGAAGTTATGTTATCCTATATTGTCAGAACGACCGACTCTTCGGTCGCGGTTCTTTGCGATTATGCGTTGCAAAGTTACGCAATTTTATTGAGGTAATCAAGCCTCAATTTCTCCGTCAGGATTGATATGGTGCTTCTTACGGAGCTGAATAAGCGTCTTTTCAGACACATCCAGCAGTTTCGCGGCACCTCTCCATGTACCCGCACGGATATAGGCCCTGATGATGCGGTCTTTTTCCGCTTTTGGATTTCGGTGGGTCAGATCTTCGGCTGTTTCCGGTTGGATGTCGCTGAAAACGAGGTCATCTGCCGAGATGGTATCGCCGTCGGCATGAAAGGCAGCCATTAGAATGGTATCCTTCAGTTCGCGGATATTGCCGGGCCACGGATATAGTTTTAGAGCCTTGATTGCAGATGCGTCGAGTCGCTTTCTCGTCTGTGATGTCTTATGCGCATATATTGCGAGAAGGTAATCGGCTATGTCCGGAATATCCTCGGTCATCTCGCGCAATGGCGGCACAGTGATACCAGACTGGCGCAACATATAGAAAAGGTTGTCGCGGAAATCTTCCTCGGTAAGCATCTTCATCAGTGTGCCGTTGGCGGTGCATATCATCCTCACATCGGGATGCTCCTCCGAAAGAATGTGCAGGAAAACCGATTGTTTCTCGAAATTGAGAAGCTGGATATTCTTCAGTATGATTGTGCCCCCGGCAGCGTTCTGAAAGTAACTCTTGATGCGGTTATACATCTCGTTGCGGTCGGATTTCGGGTCATGAAGTCCTACAAGTTCGGCCCCGCCTGCCTCGATTACCGTTATAGGCTTCTGTGTCCGGGAGCTTTGGAGATATATTTGCCGTGCAATCTGTTCCTTGCCCATGCCGCTTTCACCGAAGATGATACAGTTGGCATTGGTTTGGGCGATGCGCTCTATTGCCTGTTCAATCTCTTTGAACTTTGCGCTCCGTCGTGGAATCAGCGCATTGTCAAGCTGAATCACAACACTCTCCGGTTTGGCATACTTGCCGATGGTTTCAATGAGTTGCTTGTCGATAGCCGGTCGTTGTATAACATCCACGGCACCACCATCGCGCATCACTTCAAGCAAATCCGAGCCATTAAGGTTGTTTACTATGGCAATAAGCGGGAAAGAAAAGCCCTCTCTCTTTTGCCAGTTTACTAACTCTTTTGCGGAGCCATCGGGCTGTTTGTAGTCTGCTGCGATTACTGCGCCGGGTGGCAGCTTCGCCACCTCTTCTTTTGCCGCCTCCATACTCTCAACGGCAATCGGCTCGTATCCGGCTCGCGTGAGCAAGCCCGACATAAGCCGACGGTCGGATTCGGAGGCATCTACGATTAACACTTTGTTCATCAATAGATTTTTAATTGTTAAACTTATGTTGATTATATCTCCATATATTATAATAGATGACACATGAGTATTACCAGTGATGTGATTTTAATGAAATATGTGAAACAATCTGTTGGCAAATATCAGTCCACCAACAACTGCGGATGATAATGCTGCAAGCAGTACAGCTCCGGCAGACACATCTTTGGCGAGCTTTATGCTTTCATCCTTACATGAGCATATACGATCTGCAAGTATTTCAATAGCGGTATTAAATCCTTCTGCAGCCAGAACCAAGCCAAAACAGATGATTATACCATACCACTCAATAAGGGAAATTCCACATAATATCCCGGCGACGGTCGTTAATGTCGCTATGATGATATGTATGCGGAAATTGTGTTCTCTGCCAAGTCTTTTAAGGCCGGCAAATGCAAATTTGAAACCTGCATATCGGCTATGACAATAGTATTTCATGATATATTCTTTTCGACAGACTATAAATAATACAGGCTATCAGACTTCCGATTGCAATTCCAAAAACTATATCGGATGGATAGTGTACGCCAAGATATAAACGGGTGTAGCACTCCAATAAAGCCCATCCTATCAGTATTGCCGCAATCCATTTCCGTTTGAACCATAAGGTAGTAAAAACGGCAATCGCAAAGGAATTGGCCGCGTGACAGGAAGGGAAGCCATATTTACCACCTATATATCCGTGAACTATATGTAACATAGCACTAACCGGGTTATCGGGATTAGTTGGTCTCAGCTGCTGAACGGCAGGACGGATAATGCTGGCGCACAAGTAGTCCGTACATCCTACCACCACTATCAGCAAAGCGCAGAAAAGTATTGTTTTCGGAAATTTGTCCTTCCGGATTGAATAGGCGATTATACAACAGACGACTCCGACAAAAAACCAGAAATCAGTTATTACAAGGACGGCATTATCCATAAATGGACTGTGGCAATTGTTGATCGCCACTACAATATTGTTGTCAGCATTTCCAAAAAGAGGTTGAGACATAGCGTATGTTATTATTCAAAATGTCAACTGCAATGCCAGTCCCTTGCTCTCTTGTGAGACGTATGGCGACAGGAATATGTTGGCATTATACCGTTTATGAAATAAGGTTTTTGTTATCACAGGATAAAGCCAGTATGCGGCCTGAGCGCAGAGTATTCCGAATCCGGCGCCTGCCACGACATCGGTAAGCCAGTGACGGTTGTTATACATCCGCAGAAATCCCGTCCCGGTTGCGACGGCATATCCGGCGATTCCTATCCACGGTGATACGTTCCAATATTCGCGGCGCAGTATCTCGGCCCCGGCAAAAGCAGTCGCAGTATGGCCCGAAGGAAAAGAGTTGCGTGTGCTTCCATCCGGGCGTTCAACTCTTGTCAGAGTTTTCACTCCATAGACCGACAGCCCTGTAAGTAGATAGGCGGTACCCGATATTATGGTAAGGTCAATATAATCATGCTGTCCTTTTATCCCGCAAAGTCTTAATCCGTAAGCTGCCGCCAACGGCGCATACTGACTGAAATCATCGACACCTAATTTAGAATGAGGATGTTCCTGAAGTTCCTCTTTTGTTTCGTGATTTGTATATTTAAGCCAATCGCTTTCCAGTCCTATAAATCCTGCTCCAATCAGTACACCGGGGATGATAAGCTGGGTAGGACGGAATCGGTAAGGATTCTTAATCTCTTGGCATTTCAGAGTATCGACAGTCAGAGTGTCGGTATTTTCATTTGAGGCGAACACCATTACCGGCAGGATAACACTCCAAAGGAGTGTGAGTATTCTTTTCCCGTACTTCATGACATTACATTTCTTCATCATACTCCACATTATGATGCTGTTTCTTGCCTCCGCCTCCGAAGTTCCAGCTTAATCCAACATAGATGATGCGGGGATTCCTGCGTTTTTCCACTTTCTGCTTCAGAGCCGGGGTATCAAGGGTATATGATAGTTTATAAGTATCGAGCAAGTCTGTTACGGATGCGAAAAGGGCGAGATTTATCGTCGGTATATCATACTTCAATCCAAGATTAAGCTGAAAATCGCCATCACGTTTTCCCTGCGGTACAAGAGTGGCTGACCGGTAACGCGCATTCAGTTGAACCGTACCATGTTTTATGGGCGTGAAATCAGCGTTCAACAATCCGCTCCATGAGAATAGCTCGCGGTTTCCGTCAAATCCGAGTCTTGAGGCATTTATGCGATTGTAATACCCTGTACCATTCAGATTTATGTCAAGCCAGTTCGTAACACGCATATTCCATACCAGCTCGATGCCGGCATTGTGGGATGTCCGGAGATTTTCTTTCGTTGTCAGCAATATTCCATTGTCGATATAACGGGACACCTCTGTTATGCCGTCGGATATATGGCGGTAGAAAAGATTCGCTGTAAGAGAACCGGCGTTTGAAAGCCAACGGATGCCGAAATCGGCGGTGTTTATTCTTTCAGGTTTCAGATCAGGATTGCCAGCCTCAAGACTCAAAGGATTTATTTTTTCGGCAAAAGGATTCATATCGCTCCCTTGCGGGCGGTTGATACGCATACTGTAACCGGCGGACAGTTCTATGTCGTCCCCGATATGGCGTGACACCCTTGCCGAAGGAAATAAGTCAAAGTAATGCTTGCGCCGACTCTCAGAGAGAGATTTCAACTGATTGTCCATGTCAGTATATTCCCCTCGCAATCCGGCATTGATGCGCCATAAGCCAAAAGTCATATCGGCATTGGCATACAGCGAGTTCACCATCCTCAGATGTGTAAAGTCATTGCTTTCATCCGTATTGGGGATGAATGATGTCCCGTCCCAGTCGGAAACATGATAGTTCTGTTCAGCTCTCAGATGCTCAAACTCATATCCCGAAGTCAATTTGATATTATCTGTCAAAGCATGCTGCCATCTGAGGTTGGCGTTATGGATGTAGTTTGCATCCCAGACGGTTTCATTGTTCCGGGTCTCAACATCCTGACGCATTGTCGTGTATCGGTTCAATTCATCTTCTGATTCGGAAGAATATACATAACCGATTGAAATCTCGTTGTTGTTGCCGTAACGATGGGTGTACTGGAGGCTTCCTTCCCACATATTTTCTTTGGCATCGGCATCACGGTCACGATGATATGAATCTGAAACGATACCTCCGGTTTCTTTTGTCCGTGAATCGACATACTCATCCCGCTTGAAATTTCTTCGGTTATAATTACCCGAAACGCTTAGCATATCGGCAGATGTGATATTGGCGGTCATTCCAAGACGGAATGTATGGGAGACCGGACGTCCCAATCCGTAAGTAGTCTGGGTAATGGAATCTGTGGGGGAGATGCGGTAATCGTCAACGGTGCGGTCATAGCGGTCGCGTCTAAAGGTATATCCTCCGTAAAAATTCAGATTGCGGATACCGTAGTTTAAGTTCACGCCGGCATTGTAGCGTCCCGCACTCCCGGCATTTGCAAGTATCGAGCCGTTGAAACCTTGTTTCGTATCGGTTTTCATTATAATATTTATGACTCCTCCACCGCCTTCGGCTCTATACTCTGAGGTAGGATTGTCGATTACTTCTATCCTCTCAATATTTGCGGCTGACAATTGACTGAGGGCATCAGCACGTGTTTTTCCTGCCATCATCGCTGACGGTTTGCCGTTTATCAGGATTGTCACGTTGCCGTTACCTCTCATGCTGACATTCCCGTCAAGGTCCACTTCAACCGAGGGGATATGGTTGAGAATTTCGCTTGCCGAAGATGCTTTTGAAGTAAGATCCTGATTGACGGTGTAAACTTTACGGTCTGTTTTTACTACTGTTCCGGGCTTTTTGGCTACTATGACAATTTCATCCAGATATTTGTCAAACGCAGATGGGTCGATGCTGTCAGCTTCGGCCTCGGTTTGTGCTGAGACTGACATTGTTACAAATAACGATGTAATGAATACTGCTAATCCTTTCATATCTTCGTGTTTGAATCTACGCGGCAAAGGTAGATACTGATTTTGCAGACATTCTGAATAGAATTTGAACAGCGAAGAATGTTGTGACGGATTTTGTTAAGTTTTTATTAAACTTCTTTGATTTTACGGATTTATGCAGAACTTATTCGCCTCGCTATATGTTTCTATTCGAAATAAATGTCAAAATGACTCTTAACAATAAGCTTATGAAAATTAAAATTTTAACAGCAGTGGTATTGTCTGCTCTGGTCTGTCTCACTTCATGTAACGGAGGCAATGCAAAACTTGCCGGAGAACTCGCAGGAACTTGGAAAGGAAATACCGCCATAGTTATGAAAGGGAAAATGGACAAACCTGACAAAGACAGCAAGCACAAGCCCGATAAAGCTGACAAGCACAAAGGAGATGACCGCGACAAGGCTCCGCGTGGTGACGACGGAGAAATGACTTGCACACCCACTCTATCCTTTGTCAGAACCGACGGTACAAATGGTGGCACTCTCAGTATCGCTGCCGATTACATCGTATCAAGAGGCGTGGAAGCCTCATCGATAACCACTCCTGTAAAAGCGACCGTCAACGGAAATGTTAAGGCCTCGGGAACCTGGACCGTGAAAGATGACGATGAAATCATCGTAACTCTCGATCCGTCAAAAACCGTGGTGAATGTCGACACTGCTTCTTTGGCTTTAAATTACGCAAAGCTCACTGACGCTCCTCAGGATTCACTTAACACAATCAAAGGGCGTGTGGCAGCCAACATCACTGATGTAATCAAGCCCATGATTGCCGCCAGAGTACAGAAAATGCGCAAATTCGATGATGTGAAAATCACGGGCAACACTATGACATTTGAAGCCGGGCATAACAAAATGACATTTACGAAACAGTAAATAGGGTTTTCAGGCAAAAGTATAGGGTGATCAGACTCAATCTGACCACCCTATATTTTATAGTCGTTTAATGATAACAGGGAAACTGTCAGTACGTGGTATTCTGTGGATCGAAATTGGTCCAACCCTCAAGCCAGTTGTCGGAGGCATCCTTGAAAGCGCCTATGTATCCGCCTTTACCGTCCGGGAGCATCGTGGAGGGACAATAATTCTGGCCAAGACCTGCGGGATCGGTGAGGTTGAGAGCGGCCTCTGTCATGACCTTGTTGTTGGGATTCGACAGGAAGAAGGTGTGGGAGTATGATTCTCGGCCTTTGTCCTCAGTACCGGCCGCAAGGTCTATGAAATAATCCTCATATACTTTGTTTTTGTCGGAGCCGATTATATCCATACCTGCAAATATAATATTGTCGAGTTTGAAGTCTCCTGCCTTGGCATATTTCACGGTATTACCTTTCTCTCCATCGACAATCAGACCGATGGGATAACCTACGGCAATAGTATTGGCAACATTGAGTTTGCTGCTGCGGCGTATTTGCATTGCTGCCTGAAACTGACCGAGCTTTGATCCATTGTCGGGGAACATGTTGCCGGCCGTGATATAATCAGAACTGTTGCGGAAGTCTCCGTTCTTGGCGGTTTTAGGACCGATGAATGTGACATGGCTGAAATGAGCTGACGTGAACGGGGCTGTCTCCGCACCGCTGGCGTTGTTGTCGCTCTCGAAACCGTTGCTCTGCGATGTATCGGCGATTCGAGGATCACGAACCGACAGACAGTATTCAACATTGCCGGAGAATCCGTTGTCGGTGTCAAACTCATCGTCCCAACCTTTGTAAGCCACGAGGTATTTACAGTTTACAGAACCACCGAACCATTCGTATGAATCATCGTTTGAGTATGATACCTGAATGTGGTCCACAGTCGTGCCGCTGCCCACCGAACCGAAAGTCAGGCCATTGATTTCCTTGTCGGTGTCGAAGGGATAACCGGCGAACTCTATACGTACATAGCGGTATATGCCGGAGTTGTCGCTGTCGTTGTCACCTCCGTGGATTGTGGTCGGGCCACCCTCGATCTGCATTGTCTGCTGGTTGTTGCGGGCTTTTCCGCAGATGATGAGTCCGCCCCAGTCGCCGGGACGACGTTGGCCGGGTGCCTGCGCCGAGGTCATTACCACCGGCGCGTCCTTGGTGCCGTTCATCTCGACATATCCGCCGGGTTCCACGATGAGCGATGCCATGGTCTGCTTGTCGCCCTTGATGACGGTGCCGGCAGGGATGCGCAGCTTGGCTCCCGCATCGACATATACCCAGCCCTTGAGCGTGTAGACACCCTTCTCGAGAGTCACATCGCCGGTGAAGTGGAAGTTCTGGGTACCATTGCCGAGTTCCTTGCCCTCGTTGAAGAGTATGCCCTTGCTGTAGGCCACGTTCCCTTTGTAGGTCACTTCCGGGTCTGTGAACTTGGGCGAATCGGGTTCATCGTTCGATGAGCAGGATGCCATTGCAAGTCCGGCTCCCACGGCAAGTGCCGCCATGAGCAGCCTGCCTGAGTTGATGATGTTGATTTTCATACGTTTTCTCATTTTTAATTAGAAATTGTACTTTTTTGATTAGAAATTATATCCGATTGTTATGTTGAAATTGCGTCCCGGTTTGTAGCTCCGGGTTGTTTCTTCAATTGTTTTACCTTTCCCTTCGTTTGTCACTTCCTCAATTTGTTTGAAAAGGTATCTTTGAGCGAGGATATCGCGTGCCGAAAGTTTCAGGCTCCATCTGCCGAACTTCTTCGACACCGATATATCAAGGCTGTGGCGCGGCATCTCGTAGGAATTGGGGATGTTGCGTGCAGTGCCGTCCGATGCGGTACCGTAACGGTTGCCCACACCGGTGATGCGTTTGCCGATGATATTGTAGAGTAATGCGGCGTTCCAGCCGTATTCATCGTTGTTATAGAACAGTCCTGCGTTCACTAAGTAGGGGGACTGTCCCTGCATCGGGCGGTCGATGTTGTTTGTGCCTTTGTCGAATGTAACCCGGCTTTTGATCAGCGCTCCGTTGAGCGACAGCGAAAAGTCTCTGAGTCCGATGAAACCGAGGTTCTTGCGTATGTCGAGTTCCACACCATAGTTGTTGGCTCCATTGGCGTTGATGAAAGAATATATGAGGTCGGTGCCACCGGCCACGGTATATGTCCACTCAATCGGATGGGCGAAATGCTTGTAGAACAGCGCCACCGAAATCTGCTCCCCTCTGGAGGGATACCACTCCCAGCGGAGGTCAACATTGTCGATTGTGGACGCTTTCAGGTCAGGATTACCCATCACGCTGCTGCCAAGATCGAAGTCATAATATACCGACGAGGAAAGCTCGCGAAACTCCGGACGGTTTGTAGAGCGACCGTAAGCGGCTCGAAGCTGGTGACTGTCAGTTATATGGTATGTCACGTTGACCGATGGATACGCTCCCGAATAGTCATAATCGGTCTTATGGAGGCTCTCCTCATACTGGCGGGTGTTCATCTCGAGGGTCTGGCGGCTGTATTCATACCTCACACCGGCATGAATGTCGAATTTTCTCAAGGGAATGTCCGCTGAAAGATAGGCCGCCCCGAGTGTCTGATGCGCATTGTAGTTGTTTAGCCAGTTTACCTCCTCGTAAAGATAGAGTTTGTCATGCCCGTAATTTGAATCAGTCAAAAGGTCGCCCTGCACATCGGGATTGAACATGAATCCGTCAGGGAGGCTGTTGTCAGGCTGCCAGCCGTACTGGAACTGACGGGTGCGGTAGGTGCGGGTACGGTATTCTCCGTATATGCCGGTTTTAAGTATGGGTTTGATGATCGAGAAATCAAACTCATGCCGGTAATTGCCCGACAGCGACCCGGTGTGCTCGTTGAGCTTTGTAAATTCCCGGCCGATACGGTATATGCCCATAGTCTGCTCCGTGCGGTCGGTGCGCTCTATCAGCCTCCGGTCTGGCAGATTGCGTTGTGCAAAGGCATATCCGACGCTCCAGTCCACGCGGTCGGCATCGAATGTATGGCTGCCGGTGAACTGAGTGTTGAAAGTGGGGCGCGACGAGTGATAATATTCCATGTCGTTGATATTGTCGGCCTGCGCATTGAAACCGATGCGGTCGGAATACCTGTTCTTGATGATTTGATTGAAGATGTTTTTCCACTCAAACAGATGGATGCCTCCCGAAGGACGGAAAGACAGGTTCAGCATCGCCCCGTAGCGTGTCTCCCGGGTATATTGGTTGTCGGAAGCCTTTCGCAGCGGTACGCTCTTGTCGTTGGATACATCGTACGGACCATAGAGCGAATTCTCCATATTCAGCAATGTCCGGTAGCTGTTCGAGAAATTCAGTGCCGCCACAAGCCACATCTGCCTGTCACCTATGAGCCAGGACTGATTGTATCCGGCACTTGCCTTAAGGTCGGCAACGGGATGTATGGTCTTAACCCGCCAGTAGTTGTCCAGACCGCTTGCCAACGGATCGATTCTTCCTTCAAATCCGGGATAACTCACTAACGGCGCGTCAAGTCCGCCGGCAGGGAAGGCAAACCTGCCTCCGGCCTTTACAAACTCACGGAAATGTGTCCTGTCGTTTATGCCTGCGCCGACAGAGATGTCGAAGCCGGTTTTCAACGGTTGCCTTTTGGTATTGACCATCACGAAACCGCCGGTGAAGTCGGCGGGATATTCCGGAGCGGGGCTTTTGACAATCACCATATTGTCGATCTGGCTGCTCGGGATGATGTCGAATGAGAAAGCGCGGGAGTCTGCCTCGGAACTCGGCACCGCGCTACCGTTGAGCCATACATTGTTGTATCGCTGCGACAAGCCTCTGACCATAACAAACTTATCTTCAATAATCGAAATGCCCGGCACTCTTCTTATAACTTCCGAAGCATCTTTGTCCTGCGTCTTGGCGATTTGTTGCGACGAAACACCTGTCTGCACTACATTACTTTTCTTTTCCTCCTCTATCATGGCAGCCTCGGTATCCCTTCGTGCGACAGCCACTACTGTCACTTCGGACAATGAAGTGACATCCGGCATCATAGGAATGTCAAGTATCAGCTCTTCCATTCCTAAGGGTACCTGATGTGAGATTACCGTATCCCGGTATCCTATATACTTTATTGCAAAATCATATTTCCCTGCGGTGAGCTGCAATGTATAATGACCGTCTATATCTGTCGATGCCCCCTGCGTATGGTTGCCCGCTATGACCGTCGCGCCAATAAGCGGTTCATTTGTAGCCGAGTCATAGACTCTTCCTTTGACTATGCCGGCATCCATATTGACCGTGGAAACGAGCATTGACAAAGTCATTACGCATACATGTAATTTTTTACAATTCATATTCTCGTTGTCATTTTTTTCTGCCGCAAAATTATGGACATAATGTTTCATGGTTTTATCAGTTTTGTTTAGATTTTATGAAATAAATTGTATCATTAAACTTTTATTAAATTTTTGAGCATCAGGACAGTATTTGACCGATTATTAGTAATTTTGCGGCATGGAAGAAAAAAAGAAAATACTTGTGGTGGATGATGAGGAGGCTCTGTGTGACGGTCTCGGATTCAATCTTGAGGCGGAAGGCTATCATGTAGACACGGCATATAGCGCGGAGGAAGCTCTTGCCCGCGACCTTGCCGGCTATGACCTGATACTCCTTGATATTATGATGGGGGAAATATCCGGCATCCAGCTTGCACGCATTATGAAATCGAATCCGGCGACAGCCTCGGTTCCCATAATATTCTGCACAGCCAAAGACACGGAAGAGGATATGATTGCCGGTCTCGACCTCGGGGCCGACGACTATATAATGAAGCCATATTCACTGAAAGCCGTTCTTGCACGCGTCAGGACTGTACTTCGCCGGACAGCGGCTTCTGTCACACCCTCCAAAACTGATTCTGACCTTGTTTCATACAAAGGTCTCGTCTTGTCTGCCAAAAACAGAACCTGTATGGTTGACGGAACAGAGGTGAAAATGCCCAAAAAGGAATTTGAGATTCTGCTGAAGCTGATGTCCAACCGAGGGCAGGTTTTCACCCGGACAGACCTTCTGAATGAGATATGGCCCGACGAGGTTGTGGTGCTTGACAGGGTGGTAGACGTAAATATAACCCGTATCCGGCAGAAAGTCGGCATATACGGCAAGAATATTGTAACGCGCTCAGGATACGGCTATGGGTTCATTGAATAAACTCTCCTATCCGCAGCGTCTGTTCGTATGGCTTCTCGGATATTCCCTGCTGATGGTCGGGTGCTTTGTAATTTTTCAATATCATAGGGAAAAAGAATTCAAAGCGGAAGAGATTGACAAGCAGCTCCAGCTCATCAACACATATATTCTTACAGAACTGAGCGAAGGGCATGATGTCCCGGATATAAAACTTGACGAGTTCAAACCGTTCAACGATATTCGTGTAAGCGTAATTTCCGACAAGGGACACATAATATACGACAATACTCTTGACTCGTTGCCGAAAACAAATCACCTTGACCGTCAGGAAATCCGGGATGCAATGCTGAATGGCTCCGGCTATGCCGTAAGACGGCACAGCGAGAGTACGGGCAACTATTATTTTTACTCGGCAAGGAAAGGGGATTACGGCAATATTGTCCGTACCGCAGTACCGTATTCCGTATCGTTCAGCAATTTATTGCGGCCCGATTACGGCTTTTTGTGGATAATGGGAACCATAACATTAGTCATGTGTGTGTTGGGGTACTTTGCAACCCGAAGAGTCGGCCTACACATAAGCAGGCTTAACAAATTTGCGGAGAACGCGGAAAACGGAGCCCGGATTTCCGATACAGAACCTTTCCCACATGACGAGCTTGGCGAGATTTCAAACCATATTGTCCGTCTTTATGCCCGGTTGCAGCAGGCTGTAGCCGACAGGGACAGCGAGCATCGTGCCGCCCTTCATGAGCAGCTTGAAAAGGAGCGCATAAAGAAACAGTTGACAAACAACATCAACCACGAACTGAAAACTCCTGTCGCGTCAATCAAGGTCAGCGTTGAAACTATGCTGGCACATAGGAATATGAGCGAAGAAAAGCAGACTTTGTTCCTGCAACGCTGTCTTACGAACACAGAAAGGCTCCAGAGGCTATTGACCGATGTCTCACTCCTGACCCGCATGGATGACGGAAGTGCCTCTATCTTAAAGGAACAGGTTAATCTCACTGACATAATTAATGATGTGGTTGAGGACAGACAGATAATTGCCGCGACAAAAGGTATTACGATCGAGAATTATATTTCCCGCAATATCGTCATGTCCGGGAATCAGTCTTTGCTTGAGGCTGTTTTCAACAACCTTATCGACAACGCCATTGTTTATAGTGGAGGTACAAAGATAAAAATAGAATCAATCAGCATCGGCAATGACAAAATAGTGATCGCATTGTCTGATAACGGATGCGGTGTGCCGTCCGAGCATTTGCCGAGGCTGTTTGAAAGGTTCTATCGGATTGACAAGGGACGGTCACGAGCCGCAGGAGGAACCGGTCTCGGTCTGTCGATAGTGAAAAACGCCGTTACTCTGCATGGAGGCGATATTACTGCCGAAAATCAATGCTCGGGCGGATTATTGTTCAAAATAACATTTTCAAGGGACTCAAAATGAAGACAAAACTAAAAATTGCACTTGTCGCTCACGACCAACGCAAGGCCGATATGGTCGATTGGGTAAAGTTTAATGCCCAATATCTTTCACAACATGAGCTGGTCTGTACGGGTACGACAGGCGGCCTTATAAAGAATGCTTTTTCAGAAGCGGGAATTGAAGCCCAAGTCGAATGTATGAACTCCGGGCCGATGGGCGGAGATGCTGAAATAGCGGCTATGGTGGTAAGAAACGAGATTGATCTCGCCGTTTTTCTGATAGACGATCTCAATGCGCAGCCTCACGAAGCAGACATCCAGATGCTTTTGCGTCAATGCCGCCTTCACAATGTGCCGATCGCCTGTAACCGAATCAGCGCGGATCTGATGATTTCAAGTCCCCTTTGGGATGACCCCTCATATAAACCCATCGAACAGAGCTATATTAGGTTTAACCGCGAATGAACCGCATTGATTGTCAGTCCACTTTAATAAAAGGTTAAGGATTTTGAAATAATCATGAAATGTTTTCTTGGTTACTTTGCGGCAGAATAAGTAATTAAGAAAACAATGGAAATACTGTTTCTTTGCGTAGTAATTTTTCTATTCCTGCTGGCGGTGTTCGATCTGACGGTAGGCGTGAGTAATGATGCCGTCAATTTTCTCAACTCGGCAATCGGGTCCAAGGCGGCATCTTTCAAGAAGGTTCTTATTGTCGCATCAATCGGAGTGTTTATCGGAGCGGCTATGAGCAACGGAATGATGGAGATTGCCCGGCACGGAATTTTCCGTCCCGAGCATTTTTCGTTCTACGACCTTATCTGCATATTCATGGCGGTAATGGTAACTGACATCATTCTCCTTGACATTTTCAACTCCCTGGGGATGCCGACCTCGACAACAGTGTCGATGGTTTTCGAGCTTTTAGGCGCGACATTTGTCGTGGCATTGATCAAGATGGCGGGAGGCATCGGTCTCGGTTTTGATGACCTGCTTAACACGGAGAAAGCCTTGTCGGTGATTCTCGGGATATTCCTGTCGGTGGCGATAGCCTTTTTCTTCGGAACAGTGGTGCAGTTTATATCCCGCATGATATTCTCCTTCAATTACCGGAGCAATCTGAAATGGAAGATAGGGATATTCGGAGGCATCTGCGCCACTGCTATTGTTTACTTCCTTTTGATCAAGGGGGCAAAAGACCTGACTTTCATGACCCCTGAGTTTAAGGCATGGATAAAAAGCAATACGGCAATAATCATACTGTCTTGTTTCGCGGTTTTCACTGTGCTGATGCAACTGCTTCATATCTGCAAGGTTAATGTGCTGAAAGTGATAGTGCTGATGGGTACTTTTTCATTGGCTGTGGCATTTGCCGGAAATGACCTTGTAAACTTTATAGGTGTTCCTTTGAGTGGTCTGGCTTCATATCAGGACTTCATTTCCAACGGAGGTGGTGACGCCAGAGGATTCCTCATGGGTTCTCTCAACGAGCCTGCGAATACTCCGATATATTTCCTGATAGGTGCAGGCGTTATTATGGTGGTATCGCTTGCCACATCGAAAAAGGCAAGGAAGGTCACCAAGACTGAAATCGGCCTCGGAAGTCAGCAGGATGGCGATGAGATGTTTGGATCATCACGTATCGCCCGACGGTTGGTAAGATGGACATTATCATTCCTCTCTTGGGTACATCGTGTCACACCTGTGAAAGTAAGGCGTTGGTTTAACCGCCGTTTTAATGTCGATGAGACAATTATGGATCAGGGAGCTGCATTCGACCTTATACGGGGATCTGTGAATCTGGTGCTCGCCGGAGCACTTATCGCTCTTGGTACCTCACTGAAACTACCCCTGTCAACCACTTTCGTAACATTTATGGTCGCTATGGGTACTTCTCTCGCCGACAGAGCTTGGGGGCGTGAAAGTGCCGTGTTCCGCATCACCGGCGTGATTTCCGTAATCGGCGGGTGGTTCCTTACCGCCGGGGCTGCGTTCATCGGAGCAGGAATTATCGTTGCCGCAATGCACTATGGCGGCCAGTGGGTAATGCTGCTGCTGGCGGCTCTGACCATATTCATAATCATCCACAGCAACCGCCGGTTTAGAAAAAAGTCTGAGGAAGATAATGGCGACGCCTTGTTCCAGACCATCATATCCACTCAGGATAAAACCCAGACATGGCCGTTGCTGATGATGTATATAACCGAACAGCAGGAAAAGTTCATGACTTATGCCGAGGAAAAATACCGTGACATCACATCCGCTTTCATCTCTGAGAATTCCGGTGTTCTCGGCAAGACGGAGACAAGTCTTGCACGCCAGAAGACAACGCTTAAAAATGCGCGCAGAAAAGAAACCTTATGCCTCCGTCATCTGACCCGCGAGATGGCGATAGAAAAAAGCCCGTGGTTTTACCTGAGCAACAACTGCTGTATGGGCGTACTGTATAATCTACGACGTATCAACGAGGTCTGCAAGGAGCATATCGACAATAATTTTCTTCCGTTGCCGCCCCGCTATACTACCGAATACGAGTTGATAAGAACGCAAATCAGCACCCTTTTCAGTGATACCCTTGAATTGATGAGAAGCGGGGACACGGAGACAATAAGTACCCTTCGCCGACACTGCGACGAGATAAAGGATACAGTTTCCGACACATATCACCGTGCTCATGACCAACTCCGCGACGGAGACACATCGGCAATGGCTGTGCTGTATGTCTATGTGAATATGCTTCAGGAAACACAGGAAATGGTATCGTCAATAAGAAAATACCTCCGTGCGTTTGCCAAACTGCGCGACTCGGAGTTCCGTAGCCGCCCTGCCAGAATTACTGTGCCTACAGCATAAAGTCCAAGGTAAAAAAGATTGTTTTTATATGTGTGAGATGGGGTGAGTTGTTCTCCCATCTTTTTTATATTGTAAGAGCCTGATAAATTTAATATTTATATAATATTTCCGATATAATGGTGAAATATAGATGCAGTTACTTTGCATCAAAGAAATTCTATAAGTTATGTTCGTAACAGTTATCTCGATAATAACTCTGGCGGCAACCTTCTTTATGTTGCAACGGCATATCCGCAGACGCAAAAGCAAGGAAACGGGTTATTCTGTCGCCGGTCGGCATGTTGGAAAGTCGTGTCTGATTATGACGATGCAGTCATGCGGTCCGATTATTGACAAAGCGTTGGAATGTCTTTCAAGCAATGACAGTATAGCGGTTTGTAAGAACCATAGAATCGGGTCAAGAAACCTTGACTTAATCACCGGGAAAGTCCGGGATTGTTCGGCAGACGCTGACAGCTCGATTGGCAAGACTGCTCTGTATTGCGAATATATGCTTGAGGCTACCGACAAGATTGCCGAAACTACACGTCATCTTATCACTTCACCTGACAGCTATATTCCGATTTCATATAGATGTGAGATTGAGACAATTCGCGGAGGGATTGCGCGGCTGTCCCAATTAACTGACAGCATACTCGATGCAGATGCTGATACAGTGAAAATTAACAGAGATACAGGCTTGGAGAAAGATTTTATCGAACACAGCATAGCCGTACATTCCAAAGGAATGACGCATGAAGATTTTGATGAGGGGGCACCCGCATATTCATATCTCATGCTCCTGTATTATCTTCATTCCTTTGTCAGCTCTTTTTCACAGGCGATCAGAAACACTGAAACCGGCAATAAACTAATGACAGCGTGAGACAGATTTTAATTATGACGGCATTGTCCGTATTTGCATTGTCTGCCGTGGCTCAGGATAAAAATCCATTCATCCCGGAAATACACGGAACAGTCCGTGCCAAATATGAGTATGAGCCTCAGATAGACAAGGGACGCTTCGAGATACGCAATGCGCGCCTGAGCGTGGAAGGCAAGGTGATTCCCATCGTGAGATACAAGGCCGAGATAGACCTTTCGGACGAGGGATCCATCAAGATGCTTGACGCTTACATACGTCTGCAACCAAAGGATGCGTTAAAATTTACATTCGGCCAGATGCGTGTGCCCTTTTCCATCGACGCACATCGCTCACCACATCTTCAGTATTTCGCCAACCGTTCTTTCATAGCCAAACAGGTGGGAAATGTCAGGGATGTGGGTGCAGCCGCATCATGGACTTTCGGATCTGAAACACCTGTAACTTTGGAAGGCGGTGTCTTTAATGGGTCGGGATTGACTAACCAAAAAAATTTTTGGACCTCAAATTATAATTTCTCATTCAAATCGCAGATTTGCCTATGGCGACAGTTCAATATCGTGCTGAGTTGCCAGAAAGCAGGTGCCACAGATGTCAACACATATATGTATGATGGTGGTGTCTATTGGGAAAATTCCCGTTGGCACATAGAGGGGGAGTATCTGCGAAAGTATTATTCACATCATGCTTTCAATCCGGTCAATGCCGTGGATGCGTTTGCGGCATATCGGCTGCCATTAAAAAGGAGCAATCTGGCTTTGTCCTTTTTAGGTCGATATGACTATATGTCCGACCATAGTAATGGAACAAAAGATGAAAATGGATTCCTTAAAACCGATGATCCGGAACGCCACAGACTGACAGGTGGATTGACATTAAGTATGGGGAAAGGCGCACTTCAAGCCGATATCCGTCTGAATTACGAACAATATTTTTACAATAAAGGTGTTATGCCTTCAATATCCGAACAAAATAAAATTGTGCTTGAATTTGTGGCTCACTTTTGAATCATACCGTTCAGTATAACCGTGAACAGATGGTTGCCGAATACAAAGTCATACTTTATATCCCAACGATGAACATCGCAGACAGCTTTGGCTATCGCAAGTCCAAGGCCGTTGCCTTTCGTGCCGGTAGTTGGAGCGAACCGCTGGAACAGACGGCTATTGTCGAGCGGTTTCCCGTTATCGGACGGATTGCTTACCATAAGTTTGCCTTCAGACAGTGAAATATCAACTTGTCCTGAATTGCGGAGTGCATTGACCACCAGATTGTTTACAAGACTCTCAAAAAGAGTTCTGTTCGCGGTGATTACACATTGGGCATCTGATAATGTGGCGTTCACCTTATACCCCAGCGATGTCAGGCTGTCAGCGATGTCCCTGATTATAGAGACGATATCCACTTTTGTATTGATGGCAAACTGGTCGTTGTCGATTTTTGCAAGCAGCAGCAAGTCCCGGTTCAGGCGTTCCATGCGTCGGTTTGCATTATATAGTTCATTGATGGCATCAAGTGTTTCTTTGTCGAGATTCCGCTGCAACAACAGGTCGAGGCGGCTTCTCATGACGGCAAGCGGAGTCTGGAGTTCATGCGAGGCATTTTCTGTGAACTCTTTTTGTTGACGATAGGTTTCGGAATTCCGCTGCATGAGTCTTGTCAGCGCATGGTTGAGCCTGCTGAATTCCTTTATGTCCCCGTTTTCAAGAACTGGTATTGTCCTGTCGGAGACCTTGAACTGTTCCATTGACTTCAAAGTGTTTTCAAATGGATGCCATAGATTGCGCAGGGAAAAACGAATGGCGATAAGCAAAGACAAGGCTATCACAACGAATATAAGAAGATATTGAATCATCACTCCGGCGATAATATCCTGCTCCAAGTCAAATGACGGTGGGAGCCCCTCTCCCTGCTCAATAGACTCTATTATGTCAATCATATCCTCCGCATAAAAATATCTGGTGATCAGATAAAAAAGCGGAGCGGTGAGAATAAATACCGCAGCTATGCTTACAATAATCCTGTCGCTTGTTTTGTGTAAAAGAGTTTTCATTCGTCAATATTCCATTTGTAACCGGTGCCGTAAAGAGTCTTGATACTGTTGGGTATTCCCGCCGCAGCCAGTTTTGACTTCAAGTTCTTGATGTGGGCATAAATAAAATTGAAATCGTCGAGCATATCCGCCATATCGCCGCTGAGATGCTCTGCAATCGCACTTTTGGATACAACACGGTTGCGGTTCTGTATGAGAAACAGGAGCAGGTCGTATTCGCTTTTCGTCAATGCAATATAATTGTTCCCGACTGTCACTTTATGTTCCGGGAGACTGATTGTGATTTGTCCGGCGTGAAGCGTATTGTCACTTGTGAATTTCTTTCGTCTCATCAGAGCAAAAATCCTCATGCTCAGTTCAGGCAGATGAAAAGGTTTGGGCAGGTAGTCGTCCGCTCCGATTTTCAGGCCCTCGACCTTATCGTCAAGAGAGTCTTTGGCGGAAACGATTATCACTCCGGTCTGTGGCGATTCTTTTTTGATATTACGCAATATATCAAGACCACTGCCGTCGGGAAGCATAAGGTCAAGAAGTATGCAGTCGTATTCATAGGCTGCAATCTTGTATAGGGCCTCATTGCAGGTATAGGCATGTTCGCAAAGATAATCCTCGCGCCCAAGATATTCGGCGATACTCCTTGAAAGCATCCTCTCGTCTTCTATTATCAACAGTTTCATGCTTGTATATTTTTCAAGCCAACAAAGTTAAGGACTGATTCTGTATGAAATATGAATACCGCTATTTCCACATCATCAATATGCTGCCAGCGCATATAAGTATGCCTCCGGCTATAACCTTTGGCGAAACAGGCTCTTTCAGCAATATAAACGCGAGTATGATAGTCAGCACAACGCTAAGTTTGTCAACCGGAGCCACCCGCGACACATCTCCACTCTGAATCGCCTTGAAATAAAACAGCCATGACAATCCGGTCGAAATGCCGGAAAGAACGAGAAAGAGCCATGTATAACGCGGTACAGCCTTTACTTCCGAATAATGGCCGGACGCAAAGACAATACCCCACGTGAGAAAAAGAATCACGGTGGTGCGGATTGCTGTGGCAAGGTTTGAATCAACATCCTTCACACCGACTTTCGCACATATTGCTGTCAGTGCTGCGAACAGAGCCGATAACAAAGCATATATCTTCCACATTTCAGTAACGATGTCAAGTTGATTAGTCCATTATAGAATATAAAGTTAACGTTTTGGATCCCTAATGAGTGTCTGCCCTGTGTTAACTTTTTGTTAAATTGCATCGGAATATTATGGGAAAAAGCTTATGGCTAATTGCATCTTATGTAGAAACCGTGGGGGCGAATTACTCGACCGCACGGGTGAGATGTTATATTCCTATCGGGCGATATGTATTTTTATACATTTCCCTATAGCGTATTGTTGGCTCCGCCACCATTGATTCCTTTGAGTCAGAGGATTGAGCCGGATTTTCTACCTGCTGTGATTGCTGTGGCTGATCATCCCGCTTGACTTCCTTGCCGTCTTTTTCATCGTGCTTGGGAGCAAGGTCGGCGGTAATCTTGCGGTCAAGGGCGGCAAGGTCTGATTTGAGCTGTTTCAGTTCGTCCTCTTTGCCCCATGACTTCGAGATGATGGCTTCGAGTTGGGGAACATCGGCTTTTAGTTTGGCGGTACGTTCCTCATACTGGACGATGATGCCGGGTATCTTCTCCAGAGCGTTGACAAAGTTCATGCAGGCGGCATGGGTGTCCGACATGGCTATGAAGCCGTTGTTGAACTTGTATTTGTAGTTACCTTCGACCACAAAGCGATTCTGAACAGACTCCTTGCCGTCAACGAGTGTGCGCTCCGAGATAATGGAAATCGGGAAGCCATATACCTCGCCGATGCGCTTGTACTGACCATGTGTGTCGGTACGCTGCGCCAGTCCTTGCAGATGGATACCCATGTTCTTCTCATCGGTGAGGTTGCAGGTGTCGATTGTGAGATTGTTGAGCGGATTGCCGTCCTTGTCTCTCCTTACCACTGCCTCATATCGGGCGACATCAGCCTTCATCCTTTCGATTGCCGCCTCGTTGTTGGCTATGTCGTGGGTGATGGTCTGATGTCGGAACCTGGAATCGGAAATGCCCTTGTTATGCGCCTTGCGCTCACTCTCCAGCGAGGCTATACGCTTTTCAAGTTTCGCCTTTTCAAGCAGATCGGTGTTGCCTGACAGAATAGCCATATACTCCGAGAAGTTCATGCCGTTCTTCTCGTCCATAGCACCCTCGTCAATGGTTCTCGCGCCGAGTGCGCCGGATTTGAGCTGGTCGATGAATGTAGCCTTGCAATGTAGAAGGTTGAACTTATAGGAATCCAGTGACTTCTCAACAGCGTAGATGATAACATCCACCTTATTATCAGCGTACAGCTTGGCAATCTCGTTGCCGGCACGAATGGCTCTGCCATCTCTCTGAGTAAGGTCTGACGGTCGCCAGGGTGTATCAAGATGATGGATACAAACTGCTCTTTTCTGGGCATTTACGCCTGTCCCGAGCATACTTGTAGAGCCGAAAAGAACACGCACATCGCCGTCGTTCATAGCCTGAATAACAGCCTTACGGCTGCGCTCCGTCTTACATTCTTGTATAAACCGGATTTCATGTGCCGGGATATCATAGTCCTCAATCAGCTTACGCTTGACCTCCGAATAGAAATTCCACTCGCCGGGTTTGTATGTCGATAAATCGCTGAACACAAACTGTGTACCGCGTTGAGCATCATATTTGCGATAATATTCCGCTATCATACGGGCACAGTGTGAGGCTTTGTTGTTCGGATCATCGCCATATTCAGGGTCAATCATACGCATATCCAGTGCCATCTTGCGGGCATAGTCAGTGGCAATAAGCATCTTCGCCTTTTCTTCGGTCTCGCTCAACGGTGCCCGTCCGAGAATAGTGGCATCGCCACTCTCGGCAAATTTCATCAGCTTCTCGATGAAAGCCTCCTGTGCCGGTGTTGGAGGTATGTTATGGAGTATCTCGTTCTTGTGGGGACGGTCAACGCCGACATCCTCCGCCGTCCTATAATCAGTGATTTCATTATAAAACGCCGCTAACTCCGGCACCTTGATGAAGTAACGAAATCGCTCTTTTGCCACTATATTATTTGTGACATTGAACTCAAAGTCGGTGGTTTTCTTGGCGAAGATTGCCGCCCACGCATCGAAGCATCGAATCTCCTGCCTTTCAAGCTCATTCGGTCGCAGATACTTGAACAATAGATACAGTTCAGTAAGCGAGTTACTGATCGTTGTACCACTAAGAAAAGTAGCTCCTAGGTCTTTGCCGGTACGCTCCTGAATTGTGCGTATCGCATAGAGAAGATTCAATGCCCGCTGTGAGCCTTCCGAGTTACCCAAACCCGCCACACGGTCATGTCTGGTGTTGAACATAAGGTTCTTGAACTGGTGCGACTCGTCCACAAATATGTGATCTATACCCATTTGCTTAAAGTCAACGACGGCATCCTTGTTCTGCTCCATCTGGTATTGGATAGTGGCAATCTTGGCTGTCAGGTTCTCCTTACGCTTGATAAGACCTTTGAGCATACTACGCGACACATCATGCCCTTGCTGCTTCACCACTTCGAGGTTCTCCTCAACCGTGTCAAGTTCAGCCTGAAGAATCTGCTGCTGCATCTCCGGTGACTGCGGTATCTTGCCGAACTGGTCGTGCGACATTATCACGCAGTCGTAGTCGTTATTCTTGATATTGTTGAAGAAATCCACTCGTTTGTCCGCCTTGAAACTCTTTTCATCGGCGAAGAGTATGCGGGCGTTGGGATAAGCCGATTGGTAAGTCATAGCTATCTCGGCTACGTTGGCTTTAAGACCTATAATCATCGGCTTGTAAGCCAGTCCGAGACGCTTCATCTCATGTGCTGCAATGCACATTATCAGTGTTTTACCTGTGCCAACCTCGTGGTCGCAGATGCCACCGCCGTTCTGTTTCAGCATCCATATACAGTCCTTTTGAGACTGATAAATGGAGCTGATTCCGTAGCGATCTCCGAGGATTTTCATGTTCAAATCCGGGAAGGTCTGATGCGAACCATCGTATTGCGGGCGCACGAAGCAATTGAACTTGTTGTTATACAAATCAACGAGTCTTTCCTTGAACTCAGGCGATTGAGCCTCCAGCCATTCCGAGAATCCGTTACGGATTTCATCAATCTTGGTATTGGCGAGTTGGATAGCCTCGTTGTCAGGAACTTTTATGTCGTGTCCGTCCTCATCCTTACCGATTGACTTCTTTATGTCAGGTATGGTATTGTGTAAGGCGTGTTTAAGAAGGCTCATGCCGTCATAGACACGATAATAACCTTTGACACAGAATTCTTCCCATATCTTCATGTTTTTGTGGGTTGCATCTGCCGAATATTCATCCATCGAGGAAGAATATGCAATTTTAATTTCTGTTTCATACAGATGACTCATATATGCCGAGTATATGCCCGTCGGGATCCATCGCTCACCAAAGTTGAAATCCAGCTCGTCGAACTCGATGCGGCGGGGCCGTGCTTCCTCCAATGCTTTGAGGGAATCCTGCGACATGGCGATGAACGGCTCTATGCCGTCATAGCCGGGGAAGCCGCTTATCCGTTCTTCCTCCCGGTCAATCCATGCCTTGACAGCCTCTGCTTTGGCTACGACATTACCGGCGATAAAGCGGTCTTTTATCTCGTAGTTTTCCACCAATGGATTGTAATAGATATGTCCTTCGAGGTTATCTACCAGCGAATCCTCATCCATGTCCACCAGCGACGACATATATTCAAGATTGACCTCGCCGTATTTGTTGAGCGATGCGGTCAGTGCCTCAAGCGGTGTATCGACGCTTGTAACCTCGTCAAGAGCGAATGAAACGGGATGGTCGAAGATGTCAGCCTTGACAAACTGACCGTTCTCACCGCGCTCCAAAGCCAGTGCGTCACGACCATTGGCGTCCATAAGGATGAACTTGACATTCTGTTTCTCATTGAGATTGCCATACTTAGCGACAAACTCATCGTAATACTGATTGAGGTGTTCGCGTAGATGTTCACTCGGCTCATGTGTCTCTGCTTCGTAGTTATAGAGTTGCTGGTATGTCTCCGACATGGTGATATACAGCATGGCGCGTTTTTCCTGCTCAGGTTTTAGACCAAGAGGTGTGAATGTGGCTCCCGTCTTTCTGACATCTGACAGAAATCCGACCATGCCATCGGCAACCACCATAGAACCGTTCTTGTGGAAGAACTGAATATCCTCCGGGAAAGGACGGGGCGACATATCGCGCTCCGGCGCTTTCGGTTCGATGGGGATTGCCGTCACCTTTGAGGTGCGGTTTCTTCCACCGGGTATGAAATCGCCCTCTGTCTTTTCAATGTATGTCTCGCCGGGGGTGATACTGGCGGCATTTGCCGCCTCCTGCGCCTCGCGTTCCATACGCATTTCCTCCATCTGGCGGTGGGCAATCGACATCATTGTTTCATAGAATCCGTTGATGGGTGGATTGTCCTCCCAGTTCAAAGAGCCGTAAAATTCCAGTTCCTTTTCTGAAAGAGGTCGGAATTTTTTTACCGGAATGTCATTGACATTTACAGTCGGACGGGGCTTTGACTCAGTGGCTTCCGTCGTATGCTTGGGTTGCCGTTTCGGTTTGCCGATTGGCTCCAACTCTCCGAAAAGATTGTAGGCGAACAGACGCGGGTCGGGATTGTCCGAGTAATCCGGTCTGCCATCGGTTTCAATCTCTTGGGTTGGTGCTTCCTTTGGCGGCTCAAAAGGTTTAGGCTCATCCTTCGGAGGCTGATTAGGCGTAACCGTCTCTACAACCTTCTGTTGGATAGTCTTTTTCAGCTTCGGGTCTTCCAACTGCTCACATATAGCCACACGTTTCCCTGCCCGCACAAGTTTGGGCAGATATGTGTCGAGCGCGTGATGGGGAAATCCCGCCAATTCGATACGGTTGTCAAGACCGTTCATCCGGCGGGTCAGTGTAATGCCGAGTATCTCCGACGCTTCAACCGCATCCTTGCCGAAAATTTCGTAGAAGTCGCCGACACGGAACATCAGAATAGCATCGGGATGTTTCTTTTTCATCTCCTGATACTGCTTCAGCAATGGCTCGTTTTTCTGCTCAATCTTCTCGGCCAAAGGCTTCTGTTTCGGTGGTTCGGGCTTGACTTCCGGCTCTACCTTCGGTGTTGGTGTCGGCTTTACAGGGTCAGGCGTAGGCGGCTTGATACCGTTGGAATTATACAGTTCCAGATTCAGACGCAGACGCAGCGACTCATCCAGCGCAGTCCGCAAATCGTGGGCTATGCCGTCAACACCACCTTCGTGCTTGTAGATGATAGCGGGTTTTCCAAACTGGTCTGTTCCGACTTTTGCATCGGTGCATATCACATTCTGGGGAAACGCCTGAAAGAATTTGTTACCGGGAACTTTTGTACCACGGTCAACAACAGACTGAATGAAAAATTCCTCGTCTGCCGATAACGCTTTCTTACCGGTGTGCTTCTGGAGAATAATTAGGTCGGATCCCGCATCCGTTCCGGCATTATCGCTGAAAGTGTTGTTGGGAAGACGCAATGCTGCCACAAGGTCGGCACGCTTCACAAGCTCCATCCTCACGAAAGGACTGCCCGCGTTCATCACACCCTGCGATGCAATGAAAGCGACAAGTCCACCCTCGCGCACTTGGTCGAGTGCCTTCAGAAAGAAATAATTGTGGATTGTCTTGGTAGCCTGACGATAGGCAATATCCTTGCTCACGGCATACGCAGGGTCTGCGACAGCAAAATCACCGAAAGGTATATTGGAGGCGGCGACATCGAAATAGCCGTTGAAGTCACGCTCTATCTTCTCGAAGCCTTCTATTCGGGTCAGAATGGAAGGATGCAGAGCTGACAGGATTTTGCCAGTGAGTAAATCTTTCTCATACGCCAATACCTCTGCACTGGGGTATCGGTCATTGCGCAGAAAGGAGTCTATGAAAGCGCCCTGTCCGGCAGAAGGTTCCAAAAAACTTTTCACCTCTATGCCGGAATATTTCAACGAGTCGGAGATTGTATCCACAATACGGTTGTCGGTATAGAACGCCGTCAGCACCGAGGCTTTCAGAGAATCCATATACTCCTTGAATTCCCTGTCATCGTGGCTGTAATCATGTATCAGCCGATGCAGTTCCACCGTCGGTGCAAACAGCTCAATGTCCGATTTGCTCCACTTGGCGGCATCCTCCAAATCGTTGGCGTCGTTGAGGATACATTTCAGTCCTCCGAATCCGGCATACTTGCGCAGCACCGCTATTTCCTCAGCGGTCTGCGCTCCACGCCCTGCAACACCGAGGCTAAATGCCAGCCTTATCGCCTCGATGTTGTCTCGCATGGTCTGTAACTTATTGTAGGCCATTGTCAGTAAGATAGATTACGATTTTGCCTACAATCTCGGTTTCCATCAGTTCAAGGTCAAGGGCGTCAACACCTATTGCCATGCGGTCAACACCGTCGAACAAGTCTGGTATATCGGTCATTACCTGATTTGTCCAGTATTCCACAGCCTCCTCGCTGTCAAGGTCGATGGTATCTCCGAAATTTTCAAGGATGAGTTCCGATATAGTGTCATACTCCGATGCTCCGATATTGGAGAAAAGCACGGAGATAGCCTCGGCTTCCGCCATAGGCACATTGGCCCCGTTGCGCCGAGCATTTTCAAAGGCGTCAAGCGCGGCGATAGAGTTGGAAATAATCTGGGGATGGTCGGAATCAACCTGATATTTGTTGAGCTGTAGATACTGCAACAAATAGAAATAGTAGTAATTGAAGTCAGTAAGACTTCGGTCAAGTTCTAACATGATTGTGGATATTTAGTGGTTTGTGATTACTTTGGGGCGAACAGGTGTTGCAGTGCCGGATCTGACATTATGCGTTCTTTTTCGTCGGCGATAATCCGTATCACATCGGCTTTCACCTGCTCGTAGTTGCGCTGTATGACTGCTTTCATACGCGACTTGCCCGGGGTGTCGTCCTTGAAGTCGGTAAGGATGGGGATCGGCTTGTAACGGTCGGTTTCAGCTTTGACTTTCTTACTGTCAATGACAATCTCGGCATGAAATATCTTCTGGTCTATGCGCTCGTTGATGTTGTCGCAGACCGCGCCGACGAACATTCCCTGCGTCAGAGTGGAAATCTTGCTCGGCGGGATAAGGCTGTCCATCTGCGTGTTGATGGAGTGGCTCACATCCTGACGGTTGATTGAGATTGACTGCCGTTTCTGGAGAACCTTGCCGAAACGCTCGGAGAGTGTCTTGGCGGTTTCTCCCACGACCTGCCCGGAGAAGATATTGCCGACGGTGTTCATCACCACAGCCGCCTCCTTGTCGCCGTAGTCGCGTTTGAGCTGGGAGAAATCCTGAAAGCCGAGACAGACGGCGACACGGTTGCTTCGGGCGGTGGCGATCAGTTGGTCGAGGCCCTTGAAATATATAGTGGGCAATTCATCTATGATAACCCCGCTTTTGAGCATCCCTTTCTTGTTTATGATTTTGACTATACGGGAGTTATACAGTCCGAGTGCCGCGCCATAGATGTTCTGGCGGTCGGGGTTATTGCCTACGCACAGGATTTTAGGCTCTTTCGGATTGTTGATGTCGAGCGTGAAATCATCGCCGGTCATAACCCAGTAAAGCTGCGGTGAAATCATACGCGACAGCGGGATTTTCGCCGACGCAATCTGTCCCATGAGCTGCTCCGCTGCGCCTCCCTGCCATGCGTCCATAAACGGCGACAGGTAATTTTCCAGCTCCGGGTAGCTTGTCAGAATAGGAAATAAATCCTCGTATCTTCTATTCAAAAGCTCTATGGCGTGTGGGAATGTGCAGTAGATACCGTTCTTGTAGATACGGAGATACCAGATTATCGCCGCGAACAGCACAATCGGGGATTCCACGAAGAAATCGCCCTGCTTGCTCACCCATGACTTGTTGAGATTGAGCATGATGGTGTATGCGCTCTCGTATGCGTCGGCAATATCGGTCATAAAGTCGGGGTGAATAGGGTTACACCGGTGGCTACGTTCAGGATCGTCGAAATTTATCATGTAGAATTTCGGTTTGACTTTGCCGTAACCGTCCTTATGCGTCAGCAGGTGGTTGTAGGCAATCTCGCTCAAATCCGGGCTTTTGAAGTCATAGATATATCCGCTGTAACCTTTCTCTATCATCTGTTTGATGAATGAGTTGATTACGGCGTATGATTTGCCGGAACCGGGTGTGCCAAGCACGATTGTGGCGCGGAACGGATTGACGACATTTATCCAGCCCTTGTGCCATTTCTTCTCAAAGTAGAATCTGGTCGGCAGGTTTATGGAATATTCGTTGTCCATAAGATCCGTTTCCTGCATGAAGCTCTCGTTCTCGTCGTTGAAACGGTCGTCCATCATGTTGTTCTTCAGCATACGCCCCGCCCATATACCGCCCATCATCAGGCAGATGTAGCCTGTAACGGTGGTGATTATATAGGTGTAGCGCATACCCATGTCGAGTGTCCACCAGTTCAGCAGGAACAGCACACAGCCTATGGCGAGTGTCACGCCGATATGCCGCCATGTGATGTTCTCGCTCCTTACGCCTCTGGTGCCGAAGCATGACAGTCCGAGAAGCAGCAGCGCGAAAAGTTTGGCGTTGAAGGTAGTGTTGAAAAGTCCGCAGGTGCGGTTGAAGTTGGCGCAGATCTTATGGACGGTCGAATAGAACCAGCCGCTGTCCACGGTTTCCACGCGGGTGAACCAGTAAAGGTTGGCGACAACCAGCACGATACTGACTGCCCGCAGGAAGTCCATGATCTTTGCCAACGCTCTGAGGTCGTCCTCTTGTTGGCTCATAATAAAATGTGGAATTAAGGATTAAAATTTCGGGCGACGCCCTTTCTTTTTCTTTCGCTGCATACGGCGTCGGAATTCTTCCTCGTCGGGATTGAACGACTGCCCCGGCTGGAACAGGTCAAGACCCGGAAGCGTGAAATCGCTGTCGCCGTAATCCGTGGCGGAGTGGGAAGTTGCGGATTGATGCTGGCTGCCTGTGGAGTGTTGCTGCCCATCCGACGGAGCCTGATTGTTAGAGTTCTGCTCCGGCTCTGGCACAATAACGTGGGTATCGGGAACCGGCACATCGTTTGTCGGCTGTGTCTGCGGATTGTTGAAACGCTCGTTGATGGCATTTGCCGAGAACTGCTTGCCGAGTCGGGAACCATTCAGTACAGTCATGGCGTTATGGTCGATGAACGTAACGCCATATATGCGCCCCTCGTCGGTGTATCGGAAAACAACATCTATGCCGCAGTCTTTCAATTTGGCTGTGAAATCGTCCTTCTCGGTGGCGCGGTCAAGCACATCGGCAACTCTGTGTCTTGTCGGTGCGACATCAATCTTATCCTTCGCCTTCTCGAAACGGCTGTCAATCGCCGTCCTGCTTGCGAATTTGCCGAGGCGCGAAGCCTTGAACGGATTGGCGATAACCTTACCTTCGTCGTCGGTTGCGAAATACACCAGACCGTGATATTCGCGCCCGTTAACCCTGCCGTCGGTCTGCTCACATCTTATATTATATAAGGAGAGGACTGCGTTATACTCGCCCATAGTCTGAAACTTGTATCGCATACCGACCATTTTGACGGTGTTGGCAACCTGTCGCTTTATGTCGCCGGAGGGGTCAACCTTCTTGATCGGCATATCGGGAGTGATTTTCTCACGCTCGGCAACTTTCAGACCATACTTCTTCTCCAGCTCGCGGCACACTTTCTTGTTTTTGTAAAAATTGTTGCGGTCGGAGATACAGCGTCCATCGGTACCGACACGGAGCGCGACTATGTGAACATGGTGCCGGTCGATGTCGGAATGTTTGTAAATCATATACGGCATATCGGCAAAGCCCATTTTCTCCATATACTCGTGTGCAAGCCGTGTGAAATCGGTGTCACTCAACTTGTCATCCGGGTGCGGATTAAGGGATATGTGCATCATCGGTCGCTCGGTACGGGAAGATGAAGGAATCCAGCGCATGAAGTCCTCGTATGCACGATGAATATCAACAGAGCCGCTGCCGTCATTGTAGATTTTGTTGGTGTCAAGCAAACGACCTTTCTCCTTGTTGATTTTTTCTCCGTTATAGGTCAATGCGCCGTAGAGCGAGTTGCCTATCGAGATCTTAGCGACCATTCTTCATCGAATTTCTGTGCGAGTGCGACAATCTCGCTGTTTACTTTTACCAGCTCGATAGTCAGTTTCTCCAGTTTGAAGAGAGCCGACATCGCTTTTTTCTCGGTGAAATTCTCGCGCAATGTCTTTACCACGGTGTCGTATGAAACACCGAGTGTGCGGAAGAGTGAGTTGAACGACGACAGTTTGTCGATGAACACGCGGGTGTTCTCGTCGATGGTATATACCTTAAAAGGCTTCTGGAATATGAAATTCCTGATGAACGCGCCCTTGCTTTCAAGACCGGAACGGTCGAACATGGCGAGGAAGCGGGCGTTTTCCTCGGCATTGAACCGCACTACATAGCGGTTTACAGACGGGTCTGTCTTGGGGCGACGGCCCCCTTTACCTGAAATCTGTGTCATAATTATGTGGATTAAGTGGTGGCTTCGCATAGCGACATGACAGGCCAACGCAGTTTCATCGTATGGATTTACGACTTCGGAGTAAATCTTCCCCATGTTTACATGGCAAGTGTTTTCCGTGGCACGAACTTCGATTCGTGTGCCGGGAAACATAACTTGCTATGTCTATGTGGACATTCCGTATAATATGAAATGACCGAGAAAACCAGTTTTCAGACGCCCGGTTGTCTGAAGGTGGAGTATTATCGGTATTTCAATGCGCGCATGGGCCTGTCTGCCCTTATTGCTTCCATAAATTTACAAAAAATCGGGCGCAATTCCTAACAACCGGAGAAAATTTTGTGAGCTTTATTTCCCGTCAACGGAGCTGGCGACGATGCGCTAAAAAAATTGCACGGCGAAATGTTAAAAATTCAACCGAATTTTTCGGACATAACCGGACATACTTGGACATAGCCGGACAATGCTCTTAATCACAAGAATTTGGCTTATTTTCAGATTTGCCAGTTTGCAGAATTATTTGTTTCTTTGTGTAGAGATTGACAGTTAAACCTGCCTTCAAGGAGTTCAACTTACCCATATTATTATAGAACTATCCATTGAACTGCAAGTATGATTTTCAATCTGTCTTGAGAACATTATTTTTATTGATGGATATATCTGTTTTTAGACAAATCTGTATCCTTCCTTACAGTTCAACTTATAGATATGGAATTGGAACTGTTTAATGAACGATAAAGATACAGTCTTATAGATTTATGTATCTGCAATATTATTTACTGTTTGATTGACAAATTTATTTATCTATAATTCATAGCTTGATGGCTTCAAGGCTTGACAGCTATGGTGACAGGCACCACTAATCTCCACATCCAAACCCGAACCAGACATGACTGACGAACCCAACCATTCCCGGCTTACTTAGCCGATGCCCTCCCGACAGCGGAGGACGGCCGTTCCCTGCGGCATAGAAAGCTGTCAATCCACCCCGCATAGTATATGCCGGCACCGCTTCACGCCGATGGAAGCCCGGTCTATCCGTGTCAGAAGATACGCTGACGGCCAAAGCTATGCACCCACCACTACATCCAAATCCAAATTAAATTCTATGACAGACCCCAAATTTGTCGCTTTCTCCACCCAGAAAGGGGGAGCAGGCAAAACCACTCTGACCGTTTTGGCGGCGAGTTACCTCTACTATGTGAAGGGGCTTAAAGTCCTTGTCGTGGACTGCGACTATCCGCAGTACAGCATCGAAGAGATGCGCCAGCGCGACAAAGACCTGATCGAGTGCAGCCACCAGTTCAAGAAACTTTTTTCCGACAATCTGCGCCAGACCAAACTCGCACCTTATCCTCTCCTGACGGCAAAGCCGGAGGAGGCTATGCAGAAGGTACGCTACATCATCGAGGACGGCAACGATATAGACATCGTTTTCTTCGACCTGCCAGGCACGGTCAATAACCGTGGTGTCGTCAACATTCTCAACTGCATGGATACGGTTATCGTGCCCGTCGCAGCCGACAAGGTTATCCTTGAAAGCTCACTCGCCTTCGCCCTGAAGATACAGGAGTGGCTCACTACCGGACGCACACAGGTCAAACAGATGTATATGCTCTGGAATCTCGTCGATGCCCGCGAGAAAACAGACCTCTACGACCAGTATGAGGCGGTTTTCGAGGAATACGGTCTTATGACGCTTAAAACCAAGATCCCGGATACCAAAAAGTATCGGCGTGAAGGGTCAAAGACGCTCAACCGCGCCGTGTTCCGATCGACGGTTATGCCGCCGGACAAGACACTGCTCAAAGGGACCCGCCTGTCGGAACTTACCGATGAACTGCTCGACTTACTCAAACTCTGACCGATATGGCAAAGAAATATGAGTCGGAAATCGATCCCGATGAGTTCATCAGGTCATTCAGAGAGGAGTCCTCCTCACTTTCAACACTGAAAAGGAAGCCTAAAGAAAGTCCGACGCCTGACATACCCTGTTCGACAGAAAACAGGGTTGAGTCCACTGAATCCAATCATGTGCCCCCGGAACAATCTTCTGCCGATACAAAACGGGAGGCTCTGTTCCGTGAACGGTTTATCACGAGAACAACCTATCTGCGCCCGCAGGTCAAATTCCTTATGGTAGAGATAGACCCGGTTCTGATTGGTAAAATCAAGAGGCTTATCGCTTTCGAGAATGGTTCCTGCTCCCTCAAATCGTATATCAACAACGTACTGGCATCCCATTTTGAGGAGTATGCCGATGTAATCAACCCCAAACTCTAACCAGCTATGCCCAGATCACCACTTGTAACCATCAACGTGAATCCGGCCACTGACATTGATGTCAGGGCCGCAGAGGAGCGCAGGAAATATGCCGCCAAGTTTCTTCGACCCGGCATTGTGCGCTCCAATACCAAAGTGTATATCTATCCCGAAGTCCATGCCGTCCTGAGCCGCATGGCCGACAGGTTCCGCGATACCGGTGCCTCCATCGGCTCGTATGTGTCCGAGATACTTCTTGACCACTTCGCCAATAACCGCGAGGTCATGGAAGGTCTCTATGACGAAAACAGTCAGTCTCTTTTCTGATGGAAACGCTGCTTATCATAGCATTGCTCGCAAGCAATGTATGGCTTATCCGAAAAGTCCTGACGAAGTCCGACACCACGGCTGACGGCAAGAATGACCGTTGCACGCCTCCGGAACCACCGCCCGCAGATGAAGAACCTACGGAAGCAGTTGTAGGCAAAAGCTCTTTCGATGCCGATAAATTCATGGACTCGTTCCGAGAAATCGCCAAAGAAGCCGCTGCCGAAGCCGCCAAAGAGGTCGTTCCCCTTATAGTCAAGGAGCTTGGCAAACCCTCCGATGCCGGACTACCTGATACTCCCGAAGAAAAGCCGACTGTTCGGATCCCTCCTGAAAAGCTGGACGAGATATTCTCCACTCACTCTGTGAGTGAGCTTACGGGTGAGGCTCCGACCCCGGCCGAAGCAAATGCAGACGGCATAGACTTCGAGGAAATGCAGTCAGCCATGAAGGTGCTGAAAGACCGGCCCCATACACCCGAGGACGAGCGTATAGCCCGTAGGGTTGTACCTGAGCTTGAGGGCACGGAAATCATCGAGTATGTCAAGCTCGACCCGGTTGTGCGCAAGCGCATACTGATGATTGAATGTCAGTTGCCCGACGTACCTGAAGATGCACCGGCGGTGAAAACCGACGAGGCTATTGAGAAAGTCCGCAAGATAGTATTCCATGCCGACATAGACACAACCGATATTGATGCCATCGACTTCAATATCCTCCACTGACCATCACTAAATCCAAATCAATTATTTTATGACTAAATTCTTCAAGTCGCTCTACAAGCGCGTCGTGGAGTTTCTGAACGCTCCCGGTATTCGCCGCCCAATGGCCGCCATGCTCACACTGATGATATGCGCCGCCAACCTCTATGCCGCCGGCAACGGTCTGGCAGGCATCAACGAGGCAACCTCGATGATGACATCCTATTTCGACCCCGCAACAAAACTGATCTATGCCATCGGCGCAGTCGTCGGTCTTATAGGCGGTGTCAAGGTCTATGGCAAGTTCAGCTCCGGCGATCCCGACACGAGCAAGACCGCCGCATCGTGGTTCGGTGCGTGTATCTTTCTTGTGGTCGCGGCCACAATCCTGCGCTCGTTCTTCCTCTAATCCCTGCCACTGATGGAATATTCTATTAACAAGGGCATAGGAAGGACGGTGGAATACAAGGGCCTTAAAGCGCAGTACCTTTTCATCTTCGCCGGAGGTCTTATAGCCGACTTCATTCTGTTCGTAATCCTCTATATGTGCGGGGTGCAGCAGGGTCTGTGCATAGGCTTCGGTGCTATAAGCGCGTCGGTGCTGGTGTGGTACACCTTCCATCTCAACGGCAAGTATGGGCAGTACGGACTTATGAAGCTCACATCGGTGAAATACCGCCCCCGTTACATCATCAACCGTCTGCGTGTGCGTCGTATTCTGAAAGGAGGTCGCAAATGAGAAATATACTGAAAGCCACAACACTGGAGTCAAAGTTGCCGCTTTTCGCGGTGGAACACGGTTGTATCATCAGCAAGGACGCCGACATAACCGTGTGCTACGAGGTTACGCTGCCGGAGCTGTTCACCGTCACATCGCAGGAATACGAGGCGATGCACGCCGCTTGGTGCAAGGCAATCAAGGTATTGCCGCGCTTCACGGTGGCACACAAGCAGGACTGGTTCGTGTCGGAGAACTATAAGCCGGAACTGCAAAAGGATAACCTTTCGTTCCTCGACCGTTCTTTCGAGCGTCATTTCAACGAGCGTCCGTATTTGGCGCACAAGTGTTACCTGTTCCTGACAAAGACAACAAAGGAACGTATGCGCCAACAGTCGAATTTCTCCACCCTCTGCCGAGGGCGTATCACGCCGAAGGAACTCAATTACGAGATGATTGTCGGCTTCATGGAAGCCGTGGGTCAGTTCGAGCGTATAATCAACGACACCGGATATATCTCGCTGCGCCGCATAGGTGACGATGAGATTGTCGGCACCGACAGCACATCGGGTATCATAGAGAGGTATCTATCGCTATCAACCGGCGATGTAACCTGTCTGGAGGATATAGACCTGTCGCCGAAAGAAATGCGCATTGGTGACAAGATGCTATGCCTTCACACACTTTCGGATACCGACGACCTGCCCGGCAAGGTCAGCACCGACAACCGGTATGAACGCCTGTCAACCGACAGGAGCGATTGCAGACTGAGCTTCGCCTCTCCCGTGGGTCTGCTCCTGCCGTGCAACCACATCTATAACCAGTATGTGTTTATCGACGACCACGACGAGAATCTGGCAAAGTTTGAAAAGACGGCGCGCAATATGAACAGTCTTTCACGGTATAGCCGGAGCAATGCCATTAACAAAGAGTGGATAGACCGCTATCTGAACGAGGCACACAGCTACGGCCTTACCTCCGTGCGATGCCACTGCAACATTATGGCGTGGAGCGACGATGCCGAGGAACTGCGGCGCATCAAGAACGATGTCGGCGGTCAGCTTGCCACTATGGGGTGTATGCCACGGCACAACACCATCGACTGCCCGACGCTGTTCTGGGCTGCTATGCCCGGCAACGAGGCGGATTTCCCCGCTGAGGAAAGTTTCTATACTTTCATCGAGCCTGCCGTTTGTTTCTTCACTGCCGAAACTAACTACCGATCGTCACTGTCGCCATTCGGCATAAAGATGGTTGATCGCCTCACGGGTAAGCCTGTCCATCTGGATATTAGCGATGAGCCGATGAAGCGTGGCATAACGACCAACCGCAACAAGTTCATCCTCGGCCCTTCGGGTAGCGGCAAGTCTTTCTTCACCAACCATCTGGTGCGCCAGTATTACGAGCAAGGCGCGCATATCCTTCTGATTGACACCGGCAATTCCTACGAAGGACTGTGCAACCTTATCCATAACCGTACCCACGGCGAGGACGGTGTGTATTACACTTACACGGAGGAAAAGCCGATTTCCTTCAATCCGTTTTTCACCGATGACGGAGTTTTCGATGTGGAGAAGAAGGACAGCATCAAGACGCTGCTTCTCACGCTCTGGAAGTCGGAAGACGACCGCGTGACAAAGACTGAATCGGGTGAGCTTGGCTCCGCGCTGTCTATGTTCCTTGAAAAGATGAAGAAAGACCGCAACATCGTTCCCTGCTTCAACTCGTTCTACGAGTTTATGCGTGATGAATACCGTGCTGAAATGGCACAGCGTCCTATCCCCATCTATAAGCAGGATTTTGACATCGACAACTTCCTGACTACTTTAAGGCAATATTATCATGGCGGTCGCTTTGACTTCCTGCTGAACTCAAAGGAGAACATCGACCTGCTCAACAAGCGTTTCGTGGTATTCGAGATTGACGCTATCCGCGACAATAAAGACCTGTTTCCTGTGGTAACGATTATCATCATGGAAGCCTTCATCAACAAGATGCGACGCTTGAAAGGTATCCGTAAAGTCCTAATATGTGAAGAAGCGTGGAAGGCACTTTCGACCGCTAACATGGCTGAATATATGCGCTATATGTTCAAGACGGTGCGCAAGTATTTCGGTGAGGCTGTGGTGGTCACACAGGAGGTTGACGACATAATATCGTCGCCGATTGTCAAGGAAACCATCATCAACAACTCCGACTGCAAGATACTTCTCGACCAGAGAAAGTATATGAACCGCTTTGACCAGATACAGGAGCTGCTCGGTCTGACCGATAAGGAGAAAAGCCAGATACTCAGTATCAATCTCTCCAATAATCTGAACCGATTATATAAGGAGGTGTGGATCGGTCTGGGCGGAACACAGTCGGCTGTGTATGCGACAGAGGTGTCGCCGGAAGAATATCTCGCCTATACAACCGAGGAAACGGAGAAGATGCAGGTACTCGCCCGCGCCCGTCAGCTCGGCGGCGACATCGAGGCGGCTATCAAACAGTTAGCCAACGAAAAAAGAGATAAGTAATGTATGAAGGCAAAATCAATATTTGCAGGTATCGTGTCAGGAATACTTTTCTGCCTCGGCCTCCTCCTGACAATCGTGTTGTGGCTCTTTGCAGCCGCAGTAAGGATAATCGCTGGCATGGCCGGCAAAATACGATAACCCCACCACTTAATTCACAATCAGATGAAGCAATTAAAGTTTCTTATCCCCTTAATCGCCCTGTGCCTTATCATAGGCACGGGCAGGGCTTCCGCCCAGTGGACTGTCATAGACCCGTCCAACATCGCGCAGTCCATCGTAAACAACTCAAAATCACTCGTGCAGGAGTCGCAGACGGCGACGCACATGGTGAAGAATTTTCAGGAAACCGTGAAAATCTATCAGCAGGCGAAGAAATATTATGACGCGCTCCAGTCGGTGAACAACCTTGTCCGCGATGCCCGCAAGGTTCAGCAGACAATCCTGATGCTCGGCAACATCTCCGGCTATTATGTCAATAATTTCCAGAAGATGCTGACAGACCCCAATTTCACGAGTGCCGAACTTTCTGCTATCGCCTCCGGCTACACCCGTATCCTCGAAGAAGCCAACGGCGTCCTCGGCGACTTGAAGCAGGTAGTCAATATAACTACACTGAGCATGACTGACAAAGACCGAATGGATGTCGTGGACGATTGCTATCGTGAAATGAAGCGTCTGAAGAACCTAACGGCGTACTATACCAACAAGAATATCAGTGTGTCGTATCTCCGCGCCAAGAAGAAAGCCGACACCAAACGTGTGGTGGCTCTCTACGGCGACGGCTCTGAAAAATACTGGTGATGCCTATGCTATGCGCTATTGATTTTTCAAACCTCCACACCATCCTGCGCTCGCTCTATGACGAGATGATGCCTCTTTGCGAGGATATGGCGGGAGTGGCACAGGGCATAGCCGGATTAGGCGCGCTGTTTTATGTCGCCTATCGTATATGGCAGTCGCTGGCAAGAGCCGAACCGATTGATGTGTTCCCGCTGCTGCGTCCGTTTGTAATCGGTTTCTGTATCATGTTCTTCCCGACTGTGGTACTTGGCACCATAAACTCCGTCATGTCTCCGATTGTTCAGGGTACCGCCTCGATGCTCGAAGGGCAAACGCTCGACATGAAGAAGTACCGCGAGGAGAAAGACCGTCTGGAATATGAAGCGATGATGAACGACCCCTCGACCGCTTACCTCGTCGATGATGCCGAATTTGACAGGCAGATTGACGAGTTGGGCGTGACGGAGATAGGTACAGCCGCCGGGATGTATATCGAGCGCGGAATGTATAAGGTCAAGAAGGCAATCCAGAATTTCTTTCGTGAACTGCTGGAGATGCTCTTTCAGGCTGCCTCGCTCACGATTGACACAATCCGTACTTTCTTCCTTATCGTGTTGGCGATACTCGGACCGATCTCATTCGCACTCTCCGTCTGGGACGGTTTCCAGTCAACCCTGACACAATGGATATGCCGCTACATTCAGACCTATCTATGGTTGCCGGTGGCAGACCTGTTTTCGACGATACTGGCGAAAATACAGGTGCTGATGCTCCAGAATGACATTTCGGAACTGACTAATAATCCGAATGTTGACCTTGACGGAAGCAACACAGCTTATACGGTGTTCATGATTATCGGCATCATCGGATATTTCACAATTCCAACGGTGGCAGGCTGGATTATACAGGCCGGTGGCGCAGGTAATTACAACCGTGCTGTCAATACAACTGCAATGCAGGTGGGCTCCGGTGCGGCGAGTGTCGCCGGTGGAGTCGCCGGTAATGTGGCAGGCAGAGCAGGTAAATTATTAAAGTAGAACTATGGAATTTAAGTCATTAAGGAACATTGAAACATCGTTCCGCCAGATACGGCTATTCGGTATAATCTTCGTTGCGATGTGTGCCGTTGTGGTGTCGGTAGCCATGATAATGGTGTTTAATTTCGCCGAGAGGCAACGGGAGAAAATCTATGTCCTTGACAACGGCAAGTCGCTTATGCTCGCCTTGTCGCAGGACATGAGCCAGAACCGTCCGGCAGAGGCGCGGGAACACGTGCGACGCTTCCATGAGCTGTTTTTCAACCTCTCGCCGGATAAGTCCGCCATCGAGCATAACATCAACCGTGCGCTGATACTCAGCGACAAGTCGGCATACAATTATTATACCGATTTCTCGGAGAAAGGTTACTACAACCGTATCATAGCCGGAAATATCAATCAGGTCGTGCAGGTTGACAGCGTGGTGTGTGATTTCAACACATATCCCTATACCGCCAGGACATACGCGCGCCAGATGATTATCCGTGAGTCCAACATGACGGAGCGCACATTGATAACGGTATGCCGTCTGTCAAATGTGTCGCGCTCCGACGACAATCCCAACGGGTTTATTATTGAAGGTTTCAACATCCTTGAAAACAAGGATATAATCACTACCAAACGATGAATGTATTTTCAAATCTGCGTGCCGCGAGAGACACCGTATATAATAAGGTGTGGCGCGCCCCGAAGGGGAAGCTCTCTTCCGGATTGAGGAACCTGTGCGACGGTCTTTCTCACAAACAGCGGCTGATGGTCGTGAGCGTCATGCTCTGCGCCTTCGTACTTATCGCCTTCTTCGTGTTCGGTCATGCCTGCTATAAGATCGGGCTGGGTCACTCCGGCCGTCTTGTGAATGTAGAGCATATACAGCCTTTGGAAATCCATAAACCCGATGTCAAACCGATAACTACCGTTGCCTATGACGATGCAGGAATGGAAAGCGAGGATTAACGGTTTCTTCCAGCCCAAATCGCAGGCTGAACGGCAGAAGATGATGAAATATTTAGTCGTGTTCCCGGCGGCTGTTCTGTGCGGCGCAGTGATACTATGGCTCCTTTACACCAGCCTCAACAAGAGCGACGAGCGCGTGGGCGATGCCTTCAACACCGAGATACCCGAAGGAGAGAACGACGGCATGAAAGACAAGATGTCGGAATATGAGGCAGCCGAAGCCGCCAAGGAGAAAGAGGCGCGTCAGCAGACGGTGGCCGTCCTCGATACCCTCACCGCCACGACTCCCCAAGACAGCGGTGTGCGTCAGCCCACGGCGGTGGAAACATCGGCGCAGGCATATCAGGAAGTGCAGGCTTCACTCGATGACTTTTTCGTGCCGGAAAATAATGAGGCGGCACAGGTCGCCGAGTTGCAGGCAAGGATAGACGAGCTGGAAGCTCAAAATGCTATGGCGCAGCAGCAACAACAGCCCGACCAGATGGAAATGCTTGAACGCTCCTACCAGTTGGCGGCTCAGTATATGGGTAACGGCGGCAACTGTCCGCCTCCGGCTCCTGCCGACGATGAAAAAGGTAAAAGGAACGTGCAGCCGGTGGCACAGGTCAATAGAAATGTTGTATCATCCCTCAGTGCCTCGTCAGGCAGAAGTTTCAACACCTCCGTCGGATCATCCGGAATTGTAAATAAAAACACAATCGCCGCAGTTGTCGCCAACAATCAGAGTGTAACCGACGGCGAGAGTGTAAAGTTACGGACTACTGAACCGATGTGGGTAGGCTCACGGCTGATACCACGCAACACCGTAATCGTCGGATCTGCAAGAGTGCAGGGCGAGAGGCTGGAAATCGAAATATCCTCTATCGAGTGCGACGGCTCCATCTACGATGTGGAGTTGCAGGTCTATGACTCCGACGGTCAGGAGGGTATCAACATTCCCAACTCTATGGAGAGTGACGCGCTTCACGAAATCGGCGCCAATATGGGCAGTACGATGGGCAGCTCGATAAACATCTCCACCAATACCGGGGCGCAGATTGCCTCCGATGTCGGCAGAGGGCTGATAAACGGTGTCAGCCAGTATCTCAACAAGAAACTGCGAACCGTGAAAGTCCACCTCAAGGCCGGCTACCGCGTGATGCTCCACCAGCCGGAAGATATATGATTATTTACCACTTAATCCACAATCAAATGAATTTCAAATTATTTTTTCTTTCCCTCGTTGCCGTTATAGCAATGGCAACCCCGGCTTTTGCCGGAACGAAGTCGGTCAAAAACACCGATAACAACGTGTCGCCAGACACAGAACAGGTAGCCGAACATGACCTCAATGTCTATGGCGCCAACTACACCGACGGCGACAAGTTCAGCGGGCTTACCCGCAAGGTCGGTTTCGACCGCATGATACCGCCCCACGCCTTAGAGGTGTGCTATGAGAAAACGACGCACATTATCTTCCCGGCAGAGATCACCTATGTCGATTTGGGTAATGAAAACCTTGTCGCCGGACTTGCCGACGGCGCAAAGAACGTGTTGCGCGTCAAATCCGCCTTCAAGTCATTCAAGCAGGAAACAAACCTGTCGGTCATAACAGAAGATGGGTCATATTACAGCTTCAACGTGAAATTTGCCAAAGAACCGCTGTTGCTCAATATTGAGATGACAGACTTTCTGCACGACGGCGAAGCGGTGAACCGTCCCAACAACGCTCAGGAGATATATCTCGAAAAGTTGGGGAGCGAGTCACCTATGCTTGTAAAGCTGATTATGAAGTCTATCCACAAGCAGAATAAGCGCGAAATCAAGCATATCGGCTCAAAGCGTTTCGGAGTGCAGTTCCTCCTTAAATCAATCTATGCCAACAATGGCCTGCTGTATTTCCATACGGAAATCAAGAACACCTCCAACATTCCTTTCGATGTCGATTTTGTGTCGTTCAAAATTGTGGATAAGAAAGTTATCAAGCGTACCGCTATGCAGGAGCAGATACTTGAACCACTACGCGCACAGAACTATGTCGTAGTCGTTCCCGCAAAATCCTCTGAACGCACGGTGTTCGCTCTGGAGAAATTCACAATCCCCGACGATAAGCAGCTCGTTATCGAGGTCGCCGAAAAGGAAGGCGGCAGACATCAGTCCTTCGTGGTTGAAAACGAGGATATTGTGCGTGCAAACGTAATCGACGAATTAAGCATACAGTAACCTATGAGAAAAGCGATGATGATAATCGCTGCCATGTTTGCCCACCTCATTGGTTTCTTTGGGGTCGGGCAAGCAATGGCCCAGCGATGCCTCCCCGGTATGTCAGCCGTGGAAATCAAGGCGGATATGGCAGACGGTTTCTATACCGGCAATTCCCGCGACTGCGGATATTCATTCGGCGTGAATTACTTGGTGTTCAAAGGCGGCGCGAACACTTGGAGTTTCGGCGGCGAGTATCTTCAGACCTATAAACCCTACGGTGAGAAAGGTCGCATCCCGGTGGCGCAGTTCACGGCGGAGGCGGGCTATAATCTCCACCTTGTCAACGACTATTCGCAGACTTTCCACCTCTATGGCGGTGTATCGGCACTCGGTGGATATGAAACGGTAAACTGGGGCAAGCAGGTCTTATCCGATGGCTCCACTCTCCACAACGGCGATGCCTTCATATATGGCGGTGCGCTCACTCTCTCGGCTGATTTCTATCTCTCTGATAAAATCGCGCTGACAGCCAATGTGAAGGAAAGGTTTGTGTTCGGCAACTCAACGGGGCATTTCCATACGCAGTATGGCGTCGGTGTCAAATTCATAATCGAGTGAGCTATGGGCATTAAAGTATTTGACCTTGACATTCACAATCTGCCTCTCACGGATTTCATGCGGGCTATGGGCTATGAGCCGACAGCGCGCGACGGCAACCGTCTGACATACGACAGCCCGTATTCCACTGGTGGAAATATCATTGTGGATACCGAAAAGAACGGCTGGTATGAAAGTCAAGAGCCGGAGAAATGCTACGGAGGAATATACGACCTCGCCTACGAGATAACCGGCAGTTGCAACCGATCGGAATTAAATCTTTTCATCGCCGTCGAGATGAAAAAGATCATGGACTTCAAATGTTACGAGGTTCTGGGTAACGGCGAGAGTGCCAATGCTGATATGATACTGGCAATGCCTGTCAAGAACAAAGACGGCAAAAAAGCTGATGCCGTGCAGGAGCAGCCGAAGGAGCAAACCCCGAAACCGAAACCCGGTCGCAAAATGCGCTTTTAGCCTATGGATATAGACGCTATCAAAGGAATATCCCTTATGGATTTCCTGCACCGGCTCGGCTACGATCCGACGGGACGCGACAGCAAGGGTCTGTGGTTCTATGCCCCGTACCGCAACGAGCGTAAGCCTTCGTTCCATGTCAACCCCCGAAAAAACGTGTGGTTCGATTTTGGTACAGGCGAAGGCGGCGACATCTTCACGCTCGCCGGGGTAATGTCAGGCAAGACCGATTTTGTTGAACAGGCGCGGTATATCGCCGAAAAGATGGATATGCCTGTGGCAGAGCCTTACAAACCGGTGCCATTCGTAGAGGAACCGACATTCGAGAATGTGGAAATATCCCGTCTGGAATCGCCCGTGTTGCTCCGCTATTTAGAACAACGTGGCATACCGAAAGAGATTGCACAACGCTATTGTGTTCAAGTGGATTACACATTACATGGCAAGCACTATTACGCCCTCGGCTTTGAGAACAACGCACACGGCTACGAGCTGCGCAACCCGTTCTTCAAGGGGAGTTATCCGCCCAAAAACATTACACGCATATCCGGCGATCACTCCCGATGCAACGTGTTCGAGGGCTTCATAGACTTTCTTTCGGCTGAACGCCTCGGATTCAACGACGGCAACGACAGTGTTGTGCTTAACTCTGTGGCTAATGTCGGCAAGGCAATCCCCGTACTTGAGGAATACCCACTGATACTATGCTATCTCGACAACGACACCGCCGGGCGTGCGGCAGTCGCCAGACTGCGCCGCGAGTTCGGCGACAGGGTGAGCGACAAATCCACGCTCTATCCCGACCACAAGGATCTGAACGATTATCTGCAATCGCTCACTCAAAAACAAATCACTAAACCCAAATTCAAATTATGACTACAAATTTCTTTTCACGCATCGGCGATATTCGCCTCACACCCGGCCGCTTTTTCGGCTTTTGGATTGCTCTGTTAGCAATCGTAATTTCCATGACTTCCTGTTCCGACGACCTCGATGTGCAGCAGTCCTATCCGTTCACGGTGGAGGTCATGCCCTACGGCGACAAAATCAAGCAGGGCGAAACGGTAGAACTGCGCTTCGAGATAAAGCCAGAGGGCAACTATGCCAACACCCTCTACACCATCCGCTATTTCCAGTATGACGGCGAAGGCACCCTCAAACTCGTTGACGGCCCGGTGCTGGTCAACAACGACCGTGTGCTTCTGGAAAGCAAAACATTCCGGCTCAACTATACCGCCAAGAGTGCCGATGCCCATAAATTTCTCGTGGTAATACAGGACAATTTCAACTCAACCCCGTGGGAGCAGACCTTCGAGTTCAACGGCAAGGACAGCGGCGATGATGATGGTGGCAAAATCATCGGCCCGATTGTCGGCCCCGTAACACCCGTTATCCGATGATGAAGAAACTGATGATGTTCTTCGTGGCGTTGCTGACCCTTGTGGCGGCAACGCCCGCCGCCAACGCAAAGCGGTCTATAATGGAGCTGCCTCCCTTTGAACGTGCCGTGCTGATAATCAAAAAGTTTGAAACGCTACACAAACCGAAACACTGGCCCTATGTCGGCTACGGTCACCAAGTCCAGCCGGGTGAGCCTTACCGCCGTGGCGTACAGCTCACCGAAAGACAGGCCGACATACTGTTGCGAAAAGATCTCCGCAAATTCTGTGCCTTATACTCGCAATATGGCAAGGATTCCATACTGTTAGCCTGCCTCGCCTACAACTGCGTCCCCGGCGTAGTCAACAAGAGCAGTGTCCTGAAGAAACTCAAATCCGGCAACCGCGACATCTTCAAGTCCTACGTTTCTCATTGCCGCTACAAAGACAAGAAACACAAAGGCTTATATACTCGTCGCCTGACCGAGTTCGCCGCACTATTTTCCTACTAATTATTTATAATCCCTCACATTCACGCTGATGTGAGGGATTATAATTTTTAGTGGCATGATTTTTGTTGTTAGAGTATAGTAAAAAAATAATATCCCAAATGGACAATAAAATTATATCAGACGGCACTTTGCCTTTAGATGGGTGTAATCCTATACCTACCTTGTTTATAATCGGAAATGGATTTGATATTGCTCACGAAATTGAATCAAAGTATTCGGATTTTAGAAAATATGAGATCAGACGAGGTAACCAACGATTTGTTGATTTGATGGATATATTCTTTAGTAATCAAACAGATTTTTGGAGCGATATCGAAACAGCTCTCGGTCAGTATAATGAAGATTCTATAATTGATTTTTGTAATCCCGAGGAAGAGTTCGATATAGACCATCCGACTCGTTCTGAATCAGCATATGCTGACAGCCCAGATTTTATTTTTCATCCTCTTTTGGAAGACCTTAAAGCGGAATTTAGGAATTGGGTCAACGATATTGATATAAATGGAGCCGAAAGAATCATCAGATTAAGCAAGGATGCTCAATATCTGACATTTAATTATACTGATACTCTCGAAACTATATATAATATTCCGATGCAAAATGTTTTTCATATACATGGATCGAGGAACAATGATCATGATGAATACATTGTGGGACATTCAAATTTACGAGATAAAGATACAGCCTTTGATGATGATGATCTTTACTTTAAGCAAGAAACACGTGCTAAAGTTATAGGGTGGATGAACGATGTCTATAAAGATGCCGATGCAATCATTTCTCGTCAGGACAAATATTTTAATAGCTTGAATGGCATTCAGCAAATAATTGTATTGGGACATTCTTTGAATGATGTTGACTTACCCTATTTCAAGAGAATCATTGAAGAAACTGGGGATGATGTAGTTTGGAAATTTAGTTATTACGGAAACCGAGATATTGATAATATTAATAGATTTATCGCAGTAACGGGACTTACAAACACAAAAAAGGTTCCATTTG